>JBIKOQ010000102.1:0-5897 GCA_044357955.1 Burkholderiaceae bacterium
CGAAGTCTCACGAAATCGTGATCATGGTGGTACAGGTTTGGGATTGACCATTGCCCGAAGTATTGTCGAGCAGCACGGCGGAACACTTATTTTAAAAAATGGTGTCACGCAAGGACTCGAGTGCCATCTTGAGTTTCCTTTTAGTACGTAATTTTCCTCGCTGATATTTTTATCTTATAGCAGCGGGCAATCTGTCAAGGTGTTGCACTATGTCGTGTTTCACCGGAGATCAGATGGGCAGACTGATTGCGCTCTCAATCGTCGCGGCGGCCGTTTATTTACAGACTTTATCGGTATTGCCTGACAGGTTGATGCTATTTGGTTTGTCTGCCATATCTGTATTATCGGTGGCAATTCTATTTTTTTTGGTTCGTCTTTGCCCCCATAGTTGGTCTGCGCTCATTGTCCGTATTTCTGTGTTGCTCTGCGCTTTCACATTGTCTTTGACATGGTCAAGTTGGCGTGCAGAGTTAAGACTTAATGACCGTCTGTCAGCTGAACAAGAAAATGTTGTGAGTCGAGTGACGTTTCTCGTTAACGGTTTGGTGCAAGATCAAGGTGATAGTCTCCGCTTTGAGGCAATCGTGCAGACAGAAGCGAAAAAGGATCTGATTCCTTCAGGCATCCCAAGGCATATTCAAGTTGTTTGGCGAAAATCACTTCCTGAGCAACAAGCTTTGGAGGTCAGGCCCGGTCAACAATGGCGAGCCGCACTGATTTTTAAACGCCCCCGCGGTGCCTTAAATCATAATGGCTTTGATTATGAGGCACATTTATTAAGTCGAAATATAAGAGCGATCGGACGCGTACGAGGTCGTCCTGTCTTGTTAAGTGAGAATGGCTTTCACTCAATGCAAGTGATCGTTTCTCTGGCGCGTCAAAAGCTTCGAGGTGCAATGCGTCGACACGTTGGGGACATGACCTATGGCGCGGTATTGATTGCCTTGGCGATCGGGGATCAGGATAGCGTCAGGACCGAACACTGGAATATTTTTAATAAAACGGGAATTACGCATCTTGTATCAATCAGTGGTTCTCATGTGACCATGCTGGCCGCTTTTGGTGGTCTTTCAATGCTGTGGCTCTGGAAACGATTGCGCTGGCGAGAAAGGGCAGTTGGAGAGCATATTCCCGCAAAAGTCATGGCGGGTATCGCTGCGCTCAGTGTCGCCTGGCTCTATTGTTTGCTTGCAGGTTGGGGCGTGCCTGCCCGAAGAACTTTTTTTATGTTGTTGGTTTCAGGTCTGGCAATGATGGCACGTCTGCCGATCAAGGCGACCGGTATTTTGTGTTTAGCTGCCGCAGTGGTGACGATGATTGATCCCTGGTCGCCTATTTCTTCAGGATTCTGGCTTTCGTTTGGCGCTGTCGCAATATTGTTCTTTGTGGGATCTCAGGCGCAGTCTATTCAGACTGAGTCGGTGTCACTGCGCATTCGAATTTGGCAATTACTCAGAGAGTCAGCGCGATTACAGTGGCTTATTACGCTTGCGATGCTCCCTAGCTTGGCTTTTTTATTTCAACAGGTTTCAATCTCATCTCCGCTCGCCAATGCGGTTGCCATTCCTGTTGTGACTTTCATCGTGACACCGTTCGCGCTGTTGACGGCATTGATTTCGTGTGTGCCGGGTATGTCGGCGCTCGCGTCGATGACTGCATGGATTGCGCATGTTGCTTTTGATGGATGCATGATCCCCGTCAGTTGGCTTGCGCACGCTTCGTGGTCATCTTTTGCTGTGGCGGCCATGCCTTTATGGTCTTTGATACTCAGTGTCTTAGGTCTATGTTGGGCCCTGCAACCTCCTGGAGTCCCCTTGAGGTGGGTGGGGTGGACACTGCTATTGCCAGCGCTATCTTGGCAGCCTGAGCGAATGCCCGATGGGGGGTGGTGGTTGTCCGCGCTCGATGTCGGACAAGGGAGTGCCATCTTGGTGAAAACTCGGCATCATGCACTGTTGTTCGACACTGGACCTAAAGTGGGGTCGAGTGATGCAGGGCAACGTGTTGTTGCGCCAGTCATGCGTGCCGTGGGAGTCAGGAAACTTGATACGTTGGTCATATCCCATTCAGATATGGATCATGCAGGGGGCTTGTCCGGACTGTTGAAAGAAATTTCAGTCGAACAAGTATTTTCCAGCTTTAATTTAGAGCGTTGGCTTTCAAAGATCCCGCAGAACGTATCGATGGACGCCTCGCAACCCAGACCCAACAAGATGTCTTCATGCGTTGCTGGACATTTCTGGGACTGGGATGGTGTGAGATTTAGCTTTCTCCATCCCCAAGATGAATACACTGAAATACTTGAAAAGCAACATCCAACACAACTAAAGAAAAAAGTACCGACCAATAAAAAACGTACCAATACGCAAAGTTGTGTTTTGCATATACACGGAATCTATCACTCAGCATTGCTCACCGGGGATATTGGTATCAAACAAGAAGAGGAGATCTTGCAGCGGTTTAACACCACGCTAGAGACGTCTACAGATTTAACACTGAAGAACAACTCAAGACGCTCTTTTGCCGACGTCGTCTTGGTGGGGCATCATGGATCACTGACGTCCTCATCACCATCATTTGTGCGGTTTGCAGGAGCCTCTCACGCGATTGCTCAAGCAGGATATCTCAATCGATTTTCTCATCCAGCGCTAGAAGTGCAACAGCGCTGGTTAAGTGCTCGCGCTCATTTTTGGCGTACCGATCTTCATGGTGCTGTCACAGTCCTATCAAGCTTGGAAGGCTTAGACGTTCAACCCGAATCCATGCGACGCAAGCGCTATTGGCATGAGAGAGATGAAACGCTTTCAAAGGAAAACATAAAACTTTTTAGTGTATTTCGAGTATTTAAAACAAACTCGGAGTAAAGTAATGTTCAACTCGCCTAGTTTTTCCTTTTTGGAGTGGGTCAGTATCAATAAAAGCTTAATGGAGATATAAAAAATGCAAGTTAAAAAAATTGCCACAATCGTAGGCTTGGTGTCGGTGGCGTTGCTTGGTGCCTCGCAAGCTTCTGCACAAGTGTTTTCTGATAAACCCATTCAGTACATTATTCCATTTCCACCCGGTGGTGAATCAGATGTCGTGGCGCGCTTGCAGGCAGATATCTCCGCAAAACAGTATAAACAGCCCATGGTTGTGATCAACCGAGCTGGGGCAGGTGGTGCGCTGGTTTGGAGCCAACTCAACAATTATCCCAACGATGGCACGAACATCATTGGCGTCAACATTCCGCACATTATGTTGCAGCCTCTTCAAGAAGGCACCCAGTACAAGACAAACGATATAAATTCTGTCTATTACTATCACTTCACCCCTGATGCCTTGATGGTCTCGGCGGATAGTCCCTATAAAACTTACCAAGAGTTCATTGCCGCCGCCAAGAAAAATCCCGGCAAAATGACACTCGCTGGTTCTGCGCAATATTCGGCTAATCACATGGCGACAGAACGGCTGAATAAGCTCGCTGATGTCAAAGTGAGCTATGTGCCTTTCAAAGGCACCGGTGATTTGATTTCATCGCTGATTGGGATGCACGTTGATGGAGCAATGGGTTATTTGCCTCTAGCGATTCAACAAAAAAGTCGTGTGCGAACTCTTGCCGTCGCGACTGAGCAACGACACCCGGCTCTGCCCGATGTCCCGACGTTTAAAGAGTTGGGACTCAATTGGGTTGATGGTGCATATCGCGGTATAGCAATGCCCAAGAGCACCCCCCTCGACGTTCAAAAGAAAATGTCTGACTACATGGCAAAGTTGAATGCCGATCCTGCAACGAAAAAGCGTCTTGAGGATGGAGGGTTTGTGCTAGTGGATATCCCACTCGACAAGATCCCCGCGTTCATGAAAGAAAAAGAACCTTTGGTCATGGAAGACGCACGTAACGCAGGCATGCTCAAAAAATAATCAGACCTGTTGATAAAAGATGACCCGAGAGCTGTTTTCTCGGGTCTTTTTTTATGATGCTGCACCGCAGCGTTGTTGTGGGGGGAAGGACTACAATAAGACAAGATTATTCACTGTCAGAGTTTGATTTGAGGGAGCCCGATCATGCTGTCACCACGTTTACATGCTGTCACTTGCACCAGTCCTGCTGGTTTGCACCGTATGGCGTATCGCGAGTGGGGTGATCCCGAGTGCGATGAGGTCATCTTGTGTGTGCATGGAATCACCCGAACCGGTAGAGATTTCGATTCTTTGGCCAGTGAGCTCGCCAAAAGCTATCGAGTGATTTGCCCGGATGTGGTGGGTCGCGGTCTGTCCGACTGGTTGTTGAACCCTGCTTTTTATGCCTTGCCTCAGTATGCTTCAGATATGGTGACATTGATGGCGCGTGTTAAACCAAAACGCCTGCATTGGGTCGGTACATCGATGGGTGGATTGATTGGTTTGGTTTACGCCGGTATTAATGCACAGTTTCAGATGAGAAATGCTTTGCACACGCCTGCCCAGCGTCACACGACGCTTCCGGATGCGCATTTTCCACTTGATTCACTTTTACTCAATGACGTCGGACCCCATATCGAGGCCGTTTCACTCGAGCGAATTGGTCAATATATCGGGCAAGACGTCAGTTTTGATCGTTTCGACGATGCTGTGGCTTATGTTCAGGCCACCTGTGCATCTTTTGGTCCCCATACACCCGATCAATGGCACGATCTCACGCGGCATGTCTATATTGAACAATCCGGTCGATGGATTAAACACTATGATTTAGGCATTGCCTCAGCATTTAAGCAAATGACTCCTCAAGTGGCTGCACAAGCAGAGACGCTGTTATGGGCTGCTTTTGCTTCATTAAAAATCCCTGTTCAAATCATACGTGGACAACAATCAGACTTACTCTCTGAACAAACGTGTCACAAGATGCTTCAGACTCAAGCTCACGCGCAGCTCTCACAGATACAAGGTGTGGGTCATGCGCCGACCCTCATGGATCGCGATCAAATCTCGATCGTGACTGATTTTTTAAAGAATCAATGTCATGCGACTCCGTGTGACTCCAGGGGTTAATGCAATGCATGCTTTGACTGATCATTTTTGTGCTGATTTGCATTGTCACTCTACGGTATCAGACGGGGTGTTGGCACCCGATGTGCTGGCTTTGCGTGCAAAAGACGCTGGCGTGACCCTGTGGTCACTGACGGATCACGATGAACTTTCTGGACAAGCACTCGCCAGTGAAACTGCACGCGAAATCGGCCTAGGCTATCTGACGGGCGTCGAGATCTCAGTCACCTGGGCCAATCAGACGGTGCATATTGTTGGCTTGGGCTTTGATCCAAAGAATGACATACTCATCGAGGGTCTGCGTCAAACACGCGCAGGTCGTGCGGAACGTGCAAAGCGTATTGGTGAGCGCTTAGCTGCCCTGGGTATGCCAGGCGCCTTCGAAGGCGCGCTGACGTTCGCGGGTAATCCAGAACTTATCAGCCGAACGCATTTTGCGCGGTTTTTAGTTCAAGCAGGCTACTTTTCGGAGGTCCAGGCAGTGTTTGATCGGCTCCTCAAAGATGACGGTCCTGCACATGAACCTATGCAATGGGCCTCTTTAGAGGGGGCCTTGGGTTGGATCGAAACTGCGGGCGGAGTTTCGGTGATCGCGCACCCCGGTCGCTACAAATATTCAGAGACACAATATGGTGCGCTGTTTGACTCTTTCAAAGACTTTGGGGGTCGCGCCATCGAAGTGATCACTGGCAGCCATAGCGTTCCTCAGTTTCAAGAATATGCGCAAGTCGCGCGCCATTACGGTTTTCAGGCGTCATGTGGTTCGGATTTTCACAGCCCGCATGAAAGTCGAATTCAGCTGGGTAGTTTGCCATCGCTACCGTCTGATTTGAAGCCCGTTTGGAAAGACTTGGTTTAACGAAGATGAATAAGGCCTTTGTTAAAGAGCA
>JBIKOQ010000103.1:0-5865 GCA_044357955.1 Burkholderiaceae bacterium
AGCCTACGGCCTTAAGTCAACGGTTTTACGGCTAACGAATACCTACGGACCAAGGCTTCAAATTCAAAACGACCGGCAGGGATTTATCGGTGTATTTCTCAAGCAATGTCTAAGCGGAAGAGAGATTCAGATATTTGGCAATGGGATGCAGATACGCGACTTCAACTACGTGGATGATGTGGTGCAAGCGCTAGTCCTTGCGATACTACATGACCAATGCTTTGGACATGTTTTTAATCTCGGGTCCCCAGATCGATACGATCTCTTAAATTTTGTACAAACACTGGCCACCCTAACTGATGTAACCTATCAACTTGTACCGTTTCCCGCAGACAAGAAACTGATCGATATTGGCGACTATTATGGTGACTACTCTGCATTTTCTGAAGTTACTGGTTGGCAGCCCCAAATAAATCTCCGCGAAGGCTTGGCTAAGACGCTGGCTTACTACCAAGCCCACCGCATCAATTACTTAACCCCGTGACTGTAAAAACCATCAAGATGTTTGATTATCGGGATCAGTATCTTGATCTTGAAAAGGAAGTGCTCGGTGCGGTGCAACGCGTGCTGCGCTCGGGCGAATTGATTCTTGGATCAGAAGTTGAGAAATTTGAATCAGGCTTTTCAGATTTTTTGGGTCATGGCACCCACAGTTTAGGCGTAGCCAATGGCACGGATGCCTTAGTTATTTGTCTGATGGCGCTAGGCGTTGGGCCGGGTGATGAGGTCATCACGGTAGCGAATACCGCTGTACCAACTATCAGCGCGATAAGGATGGTCAGGGCGACGCCAGTGTTTGCCGACGTGGACCCCGAAACCTCTCTAATGGACTTAAATCTCGTACCAGGGCTCATCACGTCAAAAACCCGCGCGATCATCCCTGTCCATTTGTTTGGCAATGCTGTCAATATGCCATTACTTTTAGACATCGCGCGACCCTACAATATCCCTGTTGTAGAAGATTGCGCGCAAGCTCACGGTACTCTGATCAATGGGCGAGCAGCTGGAACGTTTGGTCACGCGGCTGCATTTTCGTTTTATCCAACGAAAAACCTTGGTGCCTACGGTGATGGCGGGCTGTGCGCAACTGCAGATGCATCGCTCGCCAAAGAAATGCGGCGAATTCGTAAGTATGGTTTTGATGACCTGTATTACGCGGAACGCGAGGGAATTAACAGTCGCCTCGACGAAGTACAGGCGGCGATCCTAAACATTAAACTCAGGTACCTGCCTGCACAATTACAAAAACGACGAGCACTTGCTGAAGTATACAAGGCTGGTCTGCCGAGCTCTCTGAGACACATGGCAGCGACATCGAACATTGAGCATGCCTATCACCTGTTTGTGGTGCGCTCAAAGGAACGTGATGCCCTCAGGACAGCGCTTGCAAGTCACAATATTCAGACTGGCATTCACTATCCTTTCCCGATTCATCGAATGAGAGGCTACACTTTTTTAGGCTATCAGGATCAAAGCTTACCCATCACAGAGACTCTTGCCAACGAGATCGTTTCTTTACCTCTATATCCAGAATTACCTTTAGAAAGCGCTCATCGAGTGCTCGATACATTGCATGAAATCCTGGATTGAAACTTTTAAAACATCTAGGGTGTTTCAGTCGTGATCGATAATCGCCGCGAATATGAAGTCATGGCTGAAGTGGAGACCCATCACTGGTGGTACCGAGCTCTGCATAGCCTCGTTTTGGAGAGCATCGAACACGAACACATGCCAACAAACATCCATATATTGGATGCAGGATGCGGGACTGGCGGCCTCATTCATAGTCTTAAAGCAGCTGGCTATCGACAGGTTAAGGGATTTGACCTTTCTCCCATTGCGGTCGACATTTGTCAAAAAAAAGGGTTTGATGTTGAATTAGGTAACCTGAACGATATTGCAACGATCCAAGCGCCCTCAAAGTTTGATGTCATTATCAGCAATGACACGCTCTGCTATTTGTCTGCCGACCAACAGTTGGCCTTCATTAAAAATGCCTATATGCGCTTGAACAGGGGTGGGCTTCTGGTGATGAATTTGCCCGCACTTGCGGCATTTCGTGGCACACATGACCGAGCTGTTGGACTTCTTCATCGCTTTAATCGGCTTGAGATGAAAGCGCTTATTCATTCAGTTGGTTTTGAAGCACTCACGCTACGTTACTGGCCCTTTAGTCTTTCGCCCGGTATTTTTGGTGTTCGGGCATGGCAAAGACTCAAATACGACCCTGCCAGTTCAATCAAACCGTTGTCCGACCTAAAAACTCATAGTATGTTGCTCAACGCCCTGCTTTTTCGCTTAATTAGACTCGAAATACGCTTGGCCAGAAACGCACCGTTTGGTAGTTCTTTGTTTACTGTCCTTCGGCGTACTTAATGGTCACTCAGATCTGCGATCCGCAGTATTTCGGCGAAGCTCAGCGAAGCGCGTCTGCGGACATGCAGCAATAGCTACCGAATTCTATTGCTCGTGAACGGTCCGATTCTGGAATGTTAGTGCAAAGGCCTACTAGGCCCTCGACGCGACGCTTGCGAAACGTATCTCGGACATGAGACTCCGCAGCCCACCAGCCAGATGCATAATCAAGAAAAATCGGCTGCTCGTGGTTCCAAAACGCTTGATAGGTGTCTTTATCCAACACCAGGCGTTGCGCGTTGTCTTCGATACCACACTCCTTTCGTGCAAAGTCGCGCAAGTCTTGGTTTTGGTGGTCAATCATCTCCACTTGCTGCAAACGAGCTTGGCGCCAATCTGATACGAACTCACCGAACCTTTCTTCACGCAAAATACCCGAAAGTAGTGCCGCAAGCATCAACACGGCAATGATGATGCGAACACCCCCACGGTTTGATTGACTGACCGGCCGACCAAAACTAAAAATTGTGAGTAATAACACCAGCGGAAAGACAATTGAGACTTCATAAAAGTTCTTTTGCGTTTGCAACACAGCGATAGAAGCCAATGAGAGCAAAATTGAGAACCACAGTAAGTGGTCAACGCGCCCTCTTGGTCGTCTGTCAAAAAGCCAATTTAAAGCTATAACCAGCACAGCGACTAAAAGCGGTGTCCATAAAAGAATGTTGGCTATTGAACGAGCCTGTGAACTCATCACGCCACTCTGACCAGCAGGTAGCCAATCAACAAAGTATTTATCTTGAAATTGAAGACTTCTGACGTAAACGCCAAAATCAAGAACGTTACTCCAGCCTTGTTGAATAAATGTTAGGGGATTGGATAACAGAACACCTGGTTGGAGCGTGAGCCCTCTAAGAACTGCCATCAATCCAGGAAACTCTGGGCATGTCGTTCGTAGCTGCCAGACTTGTGAGGTGTCGTAGGCAGTCCACCCTAGGACCAAGACGAGTAGGAGCAGCAAGGGCCATGATTTCAATTGTCGCCAAGCCAGCACAAGTAAAGCGGGAAATAAAAACATGCCCTTGGGGTGAATCGCCGCTAAAAGCGTTGCCACTAGTGCAAAGCTCAAGGCCACCAGAAAGCCAATTGGCCAACTCAAACGATTTGCAGGTGCTTTATACAAAGTCACCAGAAGACTGAGCGTGATTAGAAGTAAAAGGGGTTGCTCGGGCCGCGCGTAAACCAAGAGAAACGGCAGCACGCCAACTGACAGAAATGCACTGACTGCTAAGAATGCGTCTGTCACTCCAAGGCCAGCGCGGCGTTTAAGCAAACAGGTCCAAAGTGTTAGTAAAACCAAAAAAAAGAACCAGCCGTGAACACGAAGACGCCAAGGATGGCTGGCATCCTCATAAAGCCATGAATGAATTAACATGGCAGGGTACCAAGTTAGGGGTGCATCGATCCACTGACCTTCACTGCATTGTGCAAATAAGTAAACGAGCTTACCGTGGTCGGTTTCAAGCCGAGCGATCATCAGCTTCCAAAAAATCTCATCTCCGTATACCGGGAAATAAAAAACCATCCACAGTGTCGACAGAAATGACAAGACAAAAGCAAGCGCAAGCACAGCATAGAGGGTGCGTGGTAAATATCCAAACAACGATTGGGGCTGCATATCGTTTTCGCGTTTATCGTTCTATTAATATAAGCATGTTGCTTGCAAAATCAATGATCACTTAGGCAATTTAATTAGTTGCTGGGCACACAAATGATGTCCCCTGAGGTTTTGCCCTGCAAGGTGAGATCATTAAGTTCCTGACGGCGATGATTCAGGAAAAATTCATCTCGGGGGTGTAGGTCAGTCAACACAAGGTCATTGGACTGAGCCACTGGCATGGGCTTAAAGGCGATTGTCCGCTGAACGAGTGACGCATAGTCAGTAAAGTCAGGGTTACCACGCAGCAAGTGATCCGACACGGAACGCTCTTTTAGGCGCGAAATAATCATCTCGGCGTTGACATCAATCGGCGTCTCACTGCCTAACATGATGCGCGCAGGCATAATCAAAACCGAATGCGCAAAGGCCGATCGAAACGTCTCCGCACTTCGGCAGGTGGGCGTCCATTGAATGTAAATCCCCTTAGGCGCTAAGCGGGCACGTGCTAGTCCCAAAAACTCTTGACTATAAAGCATGCCGCTCAAAGAGGCTTCTGGCAGAATCGCATCCGCTTCAATAATATCGTAGCGGCGCGGCTCCTTCGCCAACAAACGCCTGCCATCCGCATACTCCATCTTCCAGCGGGTATTGGTCATCATCTGTCCAACTGGGCCGTCTGGCAGCACTTTGGCCAGTGCAGCATGAACTCCGATTACCGGTTCAACGAGCTCAATCGCACGGACCCGAGTCTGTGGCAGGACAGCAGCTGCCCAAGGCGTACCGCCGCTGCCAACGCCAATGACCAAAACATCGCGTGGGTCTGGATGTACCAAGGGTCCCACAGCGCCAAGCAATTGGTGAATGGAAAGGAAGGGAACTCGCCCCTGCGAGAATCCTTGAATAAAAAATGGCCCTTCTAATAAACCGTCCGCGCGGCGATCAGCCCGAAACAAAGCCACCCCAGAACGGTCCTCAGCCCACGACACGTGATGGCCATCGCGTTGCAGGTGCATACGAGACCAAAAAGCAGCATTCCCTGGCAGAATAATCAAGGCTACCAAGCAGGCTGTACCGACTGCGATTTCTGGCCATCGGCGCCATCGACTGGTTGCCAACCACCCGAGGATCAAAAGGATCGACAACACAGCTAGTGCCTGCAACGTACCTGCCGTTCCAAGCCAGTGAAGAGTAAAAAGCCCCGTGCCGATCGCACCGAAGGCATTACCCGCAATATTGGCCAATTGAACCCATCCCACGCGGGCACCCACCTGAGAAAGATCTTGTTGCACGGCGCGTTGAACAAACGGAAAAGTCATGCCGATCAAAAATGCCGCTGGCCCCACAACCACGCCCGTCAACAAGAACATGGCTACCAGGGATTGGGGACGCATGCGCTGCTGGTCAACCGACAAGTAAGTGGTTAAAGGTTCATAGGGCAATGCCCACCAAGCCAGCAGCAAGAAGAGCGCACCAACCGCAAACCCACCGGCTTGAGCCATAAAGAAAGCAGGCCTAGGATCCGCATAACGCTGCACCAACCTCGAAGCCAGCGCCATACCCAAGCCATCAGCTAATAGAAAAACGCTCAGCACGGTTGGAAATAAATAGGCGTGAAACATGCCGACTTGCCCAATAAACCGCACCCAGACGATTTCAAGGGCAACAATCACATATCCCGACATAAAAACCAACAAACACCACAGACCCAACCGACCAAAGGGATCTGGCGCAGCGATTTTGGTCTGAACCACTTTTTGGGGGCGTTCGCGGCTGGTCGTCGACAACATCGTGAGAACGATCATGACCGCCAATACATCCAACGCAGCAGCCAGCATCAGGGCACCAACAAA
>JBIKOQ010000104.1:0-5795 GCA_044357955.1 Burkholderiaceae bacterium
CCACCTCGATGAGTTCGGCTTCTAGCTCTGCAATGCGTGCGCCAAGGATTTCTGCTTGATTGGGATTTCTTTCAAGCTCGGCTGAAAGGGCATTGCGTTCACGCTGAAGTTCGCGCAAATGTGTATCGCCGTCGATCACAAAGTCACGCGCACTGTTGTCGCTAGAGGCAATTTCTTGTTTAACACTCGCCATGCGCCAGCCTTGCGGAACCTCAAGTGTTCCAGCGTCAGCATCGATTTCGTGCTGAAGCAGTGCGAATAAAGTCGATTTGCCCGCCCCATTTTTACCAACGAATCCAACACGTTCGCCAGGGTGTACAACGAATTCAGTTTGATCGAGCAATACTTTGGTGCCACGACGAACCGTCAAGCCAGACGCACGAATCACGGTGTTAATTGCTCTTTGGTAAGGAGAAGAATTTGATCTGAAGCCTCTACGGTATCAAGCCAGACAGGCTCAAGCTCAGGGAATGCCAGTTCGAAAAAGCTCCGTTCGTGACCAATTTCAATGATTAGCAGACCATCGTCACGCAAGTGCGCGGGTGCTTGTTCAATAATCGTTCTCACCACGTCCATGCCGTCATCTCCACCTGCGAGCGCTAAAGAGGGCTCATGGCGATATTCTGGAGGCAAGGCCTGCATCGATGCAGCGTTGACATAAGGGGGGTTGCTAATAATCAGATCGTATTGCGCAGAAACGGGGAGTGGATCGAAAAGACTCCCATGGTGCAGATTGAGGCGATCTTTCAGTCCGTGCTGCGCCACATTGATCAGGGCGACATCGAGGGCATCTTTTGAAATGTCTGTTGCATCGACAAAAGCCTCAGGAAACTGATGCGCGGCGATGATTGCCAAGCAGCCGGAACCGGTACACAAATCAAGAATGCCCGTGACTTCGTAAGGATCAGTGATCCAAGGACTGAGCTGATTCATCAGTAATTCAGCGATCGGTGAGCGTGGCACGATCACTCTTTGATCCACATGAAAGGCATAGCCTTGTAACCATGCCTCATGGGTCAAATAAGGTGCGGGTAATCGGTGCTCACAACGCAAGTCGATCAAGCTCAGGGCCTTTTCACGTTCAGAAGGAAGAACGCGTGCATCCATGAAAGGCTCGAGTTGATCGGGAGGTAAGTGCAGTGCATGTAAAACCAAATAAACAGCTTCGTCCCACGCATTATCAGAGCCATGGCCAAAGAAAAGCTTGTGCTCATTAAAGCGTGACACAGCATATCGAATTAAATCTCGTACGCTGAGTAACGCTTCGCGTGAAACGTCTGTAAATTTGGTCATTAGGCTCTCAACAAATCGTTGATGCTTGTTTTTGCACGTGTCTGCGCATCCACGCGCTTAACGATAATGGCGCAGTTCAAGCTGTGCGAGCCGTCTGCGGAGGGCAGGGAGCCGGGTACAACCACAGAGCCGGACGGGACACGACCGTAGTGAATTTCTTTGGTTTCACGATCATAAATACGTGTGCTTTGTGAAAGAAAAACGCCCATGGCCAGAACGGAATTTTCTTCGACGATGACGCCTTCAACGACTTCGGAGCGCGCACCAATAAAGCAATTGTCTTCAATAATGGTGGGGTTCGCTTGCAGGGGTTCGAGTACGCCACCAATGCCTACACCGCCAGACAAATGGACATTTTTCCCGATTTGCGCGCAGGAGCCCACCGTCGCCCAAGTGTCAACCATGGTGCCCTCATCGACGAACGCGCCGATATTGACATAGGAGGGCATCAATACGACATTGCGACCAATAAAGGCACCTCGGCGCGCGACCGCTGGAGGGACCACTCGGTAGCCACCCGTCTTGAAGGCTGTTTCGCCATATTCAGCAAATTTGAGAGGGACTTTGTCATAAAACTGCATGGGTGCTTGACCCATGATGGCATTGTCATACAAACGGAAGGAGAGTAAGACTGCTTTTTTAATCCATTGATGAACGACCCATTTTCCGTTGATTTTTTCAGCGACGCGTAAATGCCCAGTATCCAAGGCATCAAGGGTGTGTTCAACGGCTTCGCGAACGCCTGCATCAGCGGCAGAGGGTGAAAGATTCGCGCGGTTTTCCCAGCCTTGTTCAATGGTGGTTTGAAGATCGAGAGTCATATGAGCCCTATTAAAGTCATCAAGAAAGAAATGAATACGTGTTTTTAACAACGTGACGAGACCAAAAAATCATAGGCATCTTCACGCTGACTAGCGTTTGATCTGTGTGTAGTGCTTTCGTACAAAGTCTGCAATGCGTTGTGCCCCTTCGACGCAGTCGTCTAGTGGAGCGACAAGGGCGATTCGGATGCGGTTCAGTCCGGGATTGACACCTTGAACCGTGCGTCCAACATAGCTACCAGGTAACAAGGTTACATTGGTGTGCGTGAGGAGATCCCGAACAAAAATATCATCAGGACCTGGTGTGCCGGCCCAAAGATAAAAGGAGGCATCCGGACGCTCGACCTCCAGAACGGGTTTGAGAATCGGTAATACTGCATCAAATTTTGCTCGGTATTGTTCGCGATTTTGAATGACGTGCGCCTCATCATTCCACGCAGCAATACTTGCAGTGGATACGACGGGAGACAGGGCACTGCCATGGTAAGTGCGGTAGAGCAAGAATTTTGCGATCAAATTCGCATCGCCTGCGACGAAACCCGAGCGCATGCCGGGCACGTTTGAACGCTTGGACAGACTCGAAAAGCTCATTAAGTGTCGAAAATCTGTTCGACCGAGTTGGTATGCGGCTTGCATTCCGCCTAAAGGAGGATTGTTTTCATCGAGATAAATCTCCGAATAGCATTCGTCTGAAGCAATCACAAAGCCATATTTGTCGGAGAGGTCAAACAAAACTTTCCAATCGGCTAAGGGCATGACGTTGCCGGCAGGGTTGCCTGGCGAACAGACAAATAGGAGCTGTGTGCGCGCCCAAACACTAGCAGGGACCGTTGTCCAGTCGCAACGAAAGTTTTTATCAGGATCGGAGTTGACGTAGTAGGGGGTCGCACCCCCTAAGAGCGCTGCACCTTCATAAATTTGATAAAAGGGATTTGGGCAGACAACCAGCCCGTCTTTGGTGCTATCTAAGACAACCTGACCAAAGGCAAAAAGTGCTTCGCGTGAGCCCAATGCGGGCAATATCTGTGTTTCGGGATCCGGACAAGGAATACCGTAACGTCTGCCTATCCACTGGCTGATGGCTTGGCGAAGTTTTGGATCACCTTTGGTGGGTGGGTAAACGGACAAACCGTCCAGCCCCCCGACAATTGCGGACTTTACGCATTCGGGAGCCGGGTGTTTGGGCTCACCAATGGAAAGATTAATGGGCCGCAAGCCCGAGGCGGCAGGGTTTGATTGTGCCAACAAGGCACGGAGTTTTTCAAACGGATAGGGCTGTAAAGTATCTAGGCGAGGATTCATTCCGCCATTTTAACCAGTTGGCTGGCAGGGTGGGGCGGAAAACACGCTTAGTGTGCGCTACAATGTCTGGCTATTGCGAAGGTGGCGAAATTGGTAGACGCACCAGGTTTAGGTCCTGACGCCGTAAAAGGTGTGCGGGTTCGAGTCCCGCCCTTCGCACCAACACTGTTCTTTGATTCGGCGTGGGCTGTTTGCTGCGCTTTCCGTCCTCTTTGTTTGGTAGATTTTCATGCAACCTGTGGTTGAAACCCTCGCCGGCCTCGAGCGCCGCATCGAAATCTCGGTCTTGTTGGCCGATGTAGAAAAAGCTGTTCAGTCTGAGCTCAAACGCGTCTCCCGGACTGCCAAAGCCCCTGGTTTCCGTCCTGGAAAGGTGCCGATGGCGATGCTAGAGCGTACGCATGCTGCCGGCATTCGTTACGATGCGATCAATAACAAGGTCGGACAGGCTTTTGAACAAGCGGTCGAGGCCTCGGGTCTGCGCATCGCGGGCTCCCCCAAGCTCGAACCCAAAACGGAAGGCACCCCCGAGGGAAGCTTGGCGTTTTATGCCGTTTTTGAGGTGTATCCCGAAGTCACGCTGCCTGACTTGTCGACCCTTAAAATCAAGCGTGCTGTGACGACTGTTGGCGATGCTGAGGTTCAGAGCACAGTGGATATTCTGCGCAAACAGCGTGCTGAGTATGCCGCACGCGACGGTCGCACTGCTACGGATGAGGACCGCGTCACGTTGGACTTCGTAGGAACGATCGACGGAGTGCCTTTCGACGGCGGCAAAGCCGAAGATTTCCCCTTTGTACTGGGTCAGGGACGTATGTTGCCCGAATTCGAAGTCGCTGTTCGCGGCTTGAAAGCTGGCGAATCCAAAGTTTTCCCTCTGGCATTTCCTGCTGATTATGGTGGTAAAGACGTTGCAGGTAAAACTGCGGAATTCACCATTACGGTCAAGGAAGTCGCCGAGCCTGTATTGCCTGTCATCGATGCCGAGTTTGCCAAGTCCCTTGGCCAGCCCGAAGGTGATATTGAAAAACTGCTTGCGGATATTCGTGCCAATATTGAGCGTGAAGTCAAAGCCCGTACACTTGCACGCACTAAAAATAGCGTGATGGACGCTCTGATCGGTGCGGCGACGTTTGAGGTTCCAAAATCACTTGTTGACAGTGAATGCGAGTCCCGTGTGCAAGCCGCACGCGCCGAGCTCACGCAGCGTGGTGTGCCAAACGCTGACAAAATGCCCATTCCTGCCGATACCTTTACAGCCGAAGCAGAGCGTCGTGTTCGCCTGGGTCTGTTGGTGTCTGAACTCGTTCAAAAAGCGCAGCTTCAGGCCAAGCCAGAGCAAGTGCGCGCGCGCATCGAAGAATTTGCCGCAAATTACGAAAAACCCGCTGAAGTTGTGAGCTATTATCTATCGGATCGTGCTCGCCGCTCTGAAGTTGAGGGCATTGTGCTTGAGGACAACGTTGTCCAACATGCACTGGCTCAGGCTCAGGTCGAAGATGAGCAGGTTCCATTTGATCAAGTCATGGGAACAGCCTAAATGCAACGTTTTACCGATTTCTATGCATCCATGCACGGTGGCTCCTCAGTGACTCCCACCGGGCTTGGTTACATTCCGATGGTGGTTGAACAATCGGGCCGTGGTGAACGCTCGTACGATATCTATTCACGTCTTCTCAAAGAACGCGTGATTTTTTTGGTTGGGCCAGTCAATGACCAGTCCGCCAATCTCGTCGTCGCGCAATTGTTGTTTTTAGAGTCAGAAAATCCAGACAAGGATGTTGCACTCTACATCAACTCTCCCGGCGGATCGGTTTACGCGGGTATGGCCATTTATGACACGATGCGTTTCATTAAGCCTGAAGTTTCAACGCTTTGTACAGGCTTGGCCGCTAGCATGGGTGCTTTTCTTCTCGCAGCGGGTCAACCGGGCAAGCGTTTCTCACTGCCTAACTCACGCATCATGATTCATCAGCCTTCAGGTGGTGCACAAGGCCAAGCCTCTGATATTCAGATTCAGGCTCGTGAGATTCTTGACTTGCGCGCGCGTTTAAACCAGATGTTATCTGAGCATACGGGTCAGTCTGTGGAGCGCATTGAGATCGATACAGAACGGGACAACTTTATGTCAGCGCCAGATGCTGTTGCATATGGTTTGATTGACAAAGTGTTGACCTCACGCGCTGATTCCGTCTAATCATTGAGCCCGGCCCAAGATTTATAGGAACCTTATGTCCGAAAAAAAAGGATCTGCAACGACTAAAGTCTTGCATTGTTCATTTTGCAACAAGGCACAGCACGAAGTTCGCAAGCTGATCGCGGGTCCTTCAGTGTTTGTTTGCGATGAGTGTATTGACCTGTGTAATGACATCATTCGCG
>JBIKOQ010000105.1:0-5785 GCA_044357955.1 Burkholderiaceae bacterium
TTGACCGCAAACGCACGGACGGCTTCGCGCAAGGCATTTAATTCTTCTGAAAGTCCATCGTCAAGCGTGTATGTCAGCATCATTGATCCTTAGGGCTTACTTCATTCAGTCAGCTTAATTTAGCTTAATGTAGCTTAACGATACTCAATGTAAAAGCCCCCTCACTCATTTCAAGCAAGGGGGCTCCGTTTGGTTGAGTGAATAAGGGATTAACCTGGACCCATCAACAAATTAGGCAGCCAAGTGGAGATAATCGGGATGTAAGTCACCACAAGCAACAAACCAACCATCAGGAAGAAAAATGGCATCGTGCCGCGCAATACCTGCGCCAAGGGAATCTTAGAGATATTGCTAATCACGAACAGATTCAAGCCCACAGGGGGCGACATCAAGGCTAACTCCATGTTGATGACCAGCATCACACCAAAGTGAATCGGATCGATACCCAGAGGCTCAAGCAAAGGCAAGATAATTGGCACCATGATCAACAAAATCGAGAAGACTTCGAGGAACATGCCCAAGAAAATGAGGATGATGTTGACGGCAAGCAAAAACTGCCAAGGCTGAATGTCTAGGCTTTTGACAAAATCAAGCGTCTTTTGCGCCACGCCGGTTTCAGTAATCAAGTGACCAAAAGCAAGAGCCATCGCGATGATGATCATGATGGCAGCGGCACTACGCACTGAGTGCGTCATGACTTGCATAAAGTCACGCAACTTGACTTCGCGATAGACAAACAAAGCAAGAACAATAGCAACAACTGCGGAAAGCGCAGCCGTCTCTGTCAGAGTCACAAAACCACCGTACAAACCACCCAGTACGACGACTGGAACGAGCAAGGCGGGAATAGCGTTGATTGTTTTCTTTATTTTTTCATCGCGAGGCATCGGGACGCGGTCAACATAACCATTTTTCTTGCTGTAGAAATATACGTACACACCCATCATTGCGGCACTAATAAGGCCAGGAACAACACCACCCAAGAACAAGCGTGGAATAGACGCATCAGCCAGAACGCCATACACCACAAAAGCTAAGGATGGCGGGATCAAGATACCCAAAGTCCCAGCGGATACTAAGATGCCTCCAGCAAAGGCGGGGTTGTAGCCATTACGAAGCATGGCCGGTATCATGATCGTACCCATGGCGATCGCCGTCGCGACCGAGGATCCACACATGGCGGCAAAAATTGCACACGTCAGTACAGAGACCAAGCCTAAGCCACCATGGACACGTCCGATCCAGGCTGTCGCTGCATTAATCAGCGCTTTGGCGACACCACCACGCTCCATAAACGTTGCGGCAATCACAAAATACGGGAGAAAAGAAACTAAGCATGCTGCTGCTCCCGCTTACACCACTTACGATAGAGGCGGACGATATATGCCAAGCCTATTAGAAAAGCGCCACCAGGCAAAGCAGCGAAGTAGATCCACAAGGGGACTCTCAGCACGGTTGTTGAAACATCGCCGAATTCCCAAGCTTGATAGGCCACGGCACTGCCGTAGTACACAGCGAACACTGAAAAGATCAAACCAAGCACATCGGCAAGGACTTCTACACCATGCTTGAGTTTTGGTGGGAACATATTGATAAAAAAATCTGACTTGACGTGACGATCCAGCAGGGTCATGGTGCCAAGCGATAAAAAAATCGCCCAGATCACCATGTACACCTGAACTTCTTCGACAAAATCCAGTATCAACGAGGGTTTGATCAATCTCACAATGACGTTGTAGGAACACGACTTTCAGTCCGTTTTTAACCAATGCTTCTTTGGCTTTTTGTTGAACATCCGCGGCGTCTTTACGTTGCTGTGTCGCAGCGATATCCCAAGACTCGAGAATCGCCTGTTGCACTTCTTTAGGCTGTTTGTTGAAGAAGTTTGCGCGCATCATCGGCACATATTGGTTGAACTGGTTGCTGTCCTCGTAGGCAAAACGCATGCCTGAATCCATCAGTTTGGATGAAAGACTATTTTCGTATGTCGTCACCAGTCCATCCATCACGCCTTGGCTCATTGCCAACGGAACATCGGGCCATGGCACTAGCAGTGCGGTGCCACCAAGCGTATTGATACGTTGCGCGTTCGCGGTACCACCTGCATAACGTAATTTCATGCCAGCAAAGTCAGCAGGTGTTTTAATTTCTTTCTTAATGCTGTAAGTGTGTTGCATACCTAGCTCCATCCACTTACCAAGAATCTTGACACGCATGCGGTCTTCGAATTTTTTATTCAAAAATCACCGAGCTTACCGTCCATCACTTTATAAACGGTCGGACCGTCAGCGCCGTAAAACATCGGCAAACTTTGCAGGGCTGCATTGGGTTCAGCAGTATCTAGTTGCCATGTACCAGGAACAGCCATTTCGACGGCATCCTGACGCAATGCGCGCGGGACATCACGATCACGGAACAACTGGCCGCTTGGGTAGACTTCAATCGCAAAACGGTTACCCGTGCGTTTCTTCAATTCTTCAACAAAAATTTCCACCCCCTTGTTTCGGACATGAACAGGGTTCGTGTCGAGCGCAATGCGAAGCTTTTCCTGAGCCGAGGCGGGTGTCGCAACCAACGCCGACGCCAAGACTGCAAACGACGCGGTCGTCAGTTTTAAGGATAAAGAGGACCTATGATTTTCTTGAAAAAAAATGTTTACCCTACTTCATAGGGAAACATCGGGGAAACCATTAGGTATTAAAGTGTACGCCCAAGAGCTTTGAAAAATAACTCGGACTGTAGTCTTTCACCGAGCGTCTGTTCTCCAACACGCGCAGCCAAGGAGGTCTCAACGGGCTCGAGCGGTAAACCAGAAGACATCGCCAGCACTTGCATCATGCAAGCTCGCTCCAAAAAGTACAGGTCATCATAGGCATAGTCTATCCTCTCACCACAAACCACGACGCCATGATTGCCAAGAAAAACAACATCCGCGCCCTGCATCGCCTGCGCGATACGCTCACCCTCGCTGGCATCGAGCGCTAGGCCGTTGTAGTGCGCATCAATCGCCACGCGACCGTGAAAGCGCATGGCGTTTTGCGAAAGAGTTGTGTCCAAGGCCCGCTGTCGTGTCAAGGTCAATGCAGTCGCATAGGGCATATGGGTATGGAGCACACACGTCTTTTTTGCAATGCGATGCACTGCAGCATGGATAAACATGGCAGTCGGTTCGACGGGATGACGACCGGCCAAGATTTCGCCTTGCTCATCAATCATCACAATGTCTTCAGCCTGAATCTCGCTCCATAGCAAACCTCGAGGATTCAGTAGAAAACGTCCGCTCTCATCCGGAATTTCAACGCTGAAATGATTACAGACGCCTTCGGACAAGCCATGATGGGCTGCGGCTCGCAGGGCAAGAGCCAAGTCCTTTCGCAAGGAACGGATCGCAGGAGACTCGAAATCTTCTTCATGCATGCTCATTGTCATCTTATTTCTCCAGAAGCCTGATGATTAAAATTTAAACATGTTTTAACGGTCGGGACTGTTGGTCTAACGCAAGTTCAATGAAGTGTGGCGCCACTGAAGTGCGCGGTACTTTGAATGTAAACCAGGTACGTACGTCCTCTTCGAGGCCGATGCCATGCATGTAGTTATAAATCGCCTTTCTTAACCCAACGCCTAAAGCGGCGTGATCGACATTGGTCGGATCGTTAAAACCTACATCGTTTTTAGCAAAGCTCGTCGGCGGCAAAGGTTCGAGTGTGACACCATAAGCAGAGGGATTTAAACCCACGGGCGAATGAACAGTGCAGGTGAAGCGATGAAAGAAACCGCTTTGTATGCACCCATTGGAAAAAAGCTGTCGGACATATTCCAAGGCATCCACGGTGTCCTTGACCGTTTGAGTAGGAAATCCGTACATCAAATACGCATGGACCAACACCCCCGCATCACTAAAAGCACGTGTCACGCGCGCCACCTGTTCAACCGTCACGCCTTTTTTCATCAAATGTAGAAGACGATCCGACGCAACCTCAAGACCACCGGAAACTGCGATACAACCGCTTTGAGCAAGGAGCTGACAAAGTTCCGGAGTGAAGGTTTTTTCAAAACGGATATTGCCCCACCAAGAGATATTGAGGTCACGTTTAATAAGCTCCAAGGCAAGAGACTTTAATGCTTTAGGAGGTGCAGCCTCATCGACAAAATGAAAACCCGTCTGTCCGGTTTCACGGACGATCGCTTCGATACGATCGGCAAGTACCACTGCAGAGGCTGTCTCATAACGCCCGATGTAATCCAGGCTCACATCACAAAAACTACATTTTTTCCAATAGCAGCCATGGGCCACGGTCAGCTTGTTCCAACGCCCATCACTCCAAAGTCGATGCATGGGATTGAGCATATCTAACAAAGAAAGATAATCAGCAATCGGTAACCCATCCCACGTCGGCGTGCCAACCTCCTCGAACGGCACCTCGGGCTCGACCATATTGATATAACGCACCTCGCCAGAATCCGAATCACGCAAATAGGTGCGGACTAGGCGTTGCTGGGATCGCTTCCCACATAAAAAATCTAGGAGTGATAACAAGGGGCGCTCGCCCGCATCGAGTGTCACAAAGTCTACGTAATCAAATACTCGGGGTTCAGAGAGCTCGCGAAGCTCAGTATTGACAAAGCCACCGCCGAGGACGACTTTGATCTCAGGATGGTGTGCTTTGATGGTCTGCGCAATCCTGAATGCTGCGTAGACGGTCCCCGGAAATGGCACCGAGAGCAGGACAACGGTCGGAGCATGCCTAGCAATCGCGTCAAGGGTCAGCTTTTCCAGGGAAAGGTCTAGTAATGTCTTCGGTGCCGCAAGCGCGAGGGCTAAAGGTTCAAAGGTAGCCTGACTCGCTGCAAGCGCTTCACCATAACGTACAAACTCGAACCTTGGATCGATGGCATCGCGCAAGACATCCGCTAAATCATTCAAATAAAGCGTCGCCAAATGCTTAGCACGATCTTGCATTCCGAGCGCACCAAACGCCCAGCCCAAAGGATCGCCGGATGCATCATCAACATACGCGTCCAAGGCAGAAAACCGTGGCCCTTCGGGAAGATACTGCCGACTGACAATACGATGCGCCAGAGTTGAGTCACGACCTTGTAGAAAGGCAATCACAGCATCAATGGTACTGAAATAGCGATTACGTTGTGCGACAAAAGCCTGAAGAGAAAGGCTTCGTTTTCGAGGGGCCACCTCGTCCACCTTGAGGGCTACTTGCTCAAGACCCGCTGAACTTAACAAACGTAATACGAGTGCTAAAGCCAGGTCTTCTTGGACCGCATCAATGTGATGCGAGCGCAAAAATCCAGTGAGATACGCTGTCGAGGGATAAGGCGTATTGAGCTGCGTCATCGGCGGGATAACAGACAATACACGTAAGGACGCCAGGCTGGCTTTAGGCATAATGACAGGCAGGGATCAGAAGTCCTCAGTATAAGAGGAAATCTGTCGGGCCACCTTTCTCTGACTCTCGTACATATATAAAAACCGTGTAATAAAACTTACATTGAAATAAAAATTACAATTCAACAGAATTGATTTCTGTAAATTGAGGCATGACATGATCCGAATCGTTCTGTTGTTGATGAGTTTATGGACAAGCGCAGGCATCGCGGCAAGTTTTGACTGCTCAAAAGCGCGAAGCAACATGGAGAAAGCTATTTGTGGTGATAAGCAACTCTCTCATCTCGATGAAGAGCTTGCTTCGGTTTATAAAAATGCGCGACAAAAACTCTCGCCCGCTTCAAGTCAGATTTTAATGAGCAGCCAGCGTTCTTGGTTAAGATT
>JBIKOQ010000106.1:0-5773 GCA_044357955.1 Burkholderiaceae bacterium
CTGGAATGATGCCCGCGATCAGGATTCTGCCGATCGATTCGTTCGTGAGTAATCCATAGAGCACCATCGTAATGGAAGGCGGGATCATTGCAGAAAAAGTACCTGCACCCACAATACAACCCGCGGAGGTTGCTCTGTCATAGCCCAGCTTGATCATTTCAGGCAGGGCGATCTTGGTGAATAACGCTGCTCCAACAATTGTCGAGCCGTTGATCGCGCCGAACGCTGCCGAAGCGATCACGACGGCCATGTAGAGACCCCCTCGTACTTTTGCGAGCCAGATATCGGCTGCTTTAAAGAGTGAGGCTGCAAGTCCTGATTTACCGAAAATAATTCCCATCGCAACAAAAGTGGGGATGGCGGCAAAGTTAAAGGAGCTCGCTGCGGCATAAGGCAGTGTCATGAAATTAGTGAGCGCAAAATCCATGCCCGCACTGAGCGTGAGGCCAATAAATGATGCGGTGAGCATCGCGATTGCGACAGGCACACCCAGACACAATAGAAAAAGCATTCCTGCCAAGCAGGTAATTGCGAGAAGGAGTTGTTCCATGAGGCTCTAGTGTGCGACCTGCTTTGGTTCTGCAGTGGACAAACGTCCAAAGAGGAATAAAGCGAAGAGTTGAGTCAAGGATTCTAGAAGTGCAATGCCGAAACCAATGGTGACGGAAATTTTCCCGATCCATACTGGCACACTCAGATATCCTGCTGAAGATTCAAACGTTTTGACAGATGCTTTTGCGCTTTCGTAAGATTGAACCATCAGCATGAAAAAGACTAAGACGGTCAGTACGATCGCAATGAATAAAAAGATTTTTTTTAGCGTGGCGCTGCAGCGTTGCGTAAACATATCGATTTCGATGTGCGAAAGCTTTCTTTGCGCATATGGAATCGCCAAGATGATGCACATTGCGAGAAAGAGCTCAGTGATTTCGACAGCGCCCATCATGGGCTTGTTAAAAAATGCCCGTCCGAGTGTATCAATTGAGTTCACAGCAATAATTGTTGCGACAGAGGCGCCCGAAACAACCATGGCCAACATGACCATGGTTGCCGATACTCTGTCCAACGCCCTGTAAAGCAGCAGGGAGGTTGGAGCGGTCTGAGTCATTGAGAGCCTAGTTCTTTTTTGCGGCGGCGGTTGCTTTCCGAACATCGGCTACAACGCTCTTTGCGTCATCGCACATGCCTTTTTTGCACATGGCTTCTTCCCATACCTGCAACATGTCTGGGAACATGGCTTTGAGTTTGGCTTGATCTTCAAATTTGACAATGGTCACGCCGGCTTTTCTAGCAGCTTCTAGGCCTTGTTTTTCGAGTTTGTCAAAGTTATCGATCTCAAACTTTGTGGCGACGATTGCTGCCTCATCCATGATCTTCTTAACGTTTTGTGGCAGCTTTTCATAGCGCGAAGTATTCATGAAAGACGAATATGCAGCAATGGCGCCAAAGTCGATATCACTCCAGAACTTGGCGACTTCAGAGAGCTTGAGAAAGCCCGCATTTTCGATTGGGTTATAGCCGCAATCCAGCGTCCCTTTTTGAAGTCCCTCGTAGATTTGACCTAGCGGTATATTTACAGGGACAGCACCAAGCTTTTCCATAATGTATGGAGGCCAATCGCCAAACGTACGAATGCGTTTGCCTTTCAGGTCTGCAAGGGTGCGGATAGGCGTCGTGCACTGTAGGCGATAGGGCGGAAGTCCATGCAAAAGAATGGGTGTCAATTCATTCTTTTTAAGTTCGCGCTTAACGGCGTCATTGTTTTTAAACAAGTACTCCTGAACTTTCATTGCGGTCGGAGCATCATCCCACACCATCGGAAGACTATTGGATAAACCGATCATTGGCCAATCTGAAGGGTGGTAGGTCGGCACGATACTGGCTACGTTTACCGCATTCTTTTTGGCCGCACCAAAAAGCTCACCAAAACTAAACAAAGAGCCTGACCAGAAAAACTGAAACTTGATTTTCCCACCTGATTTTTCTTCAATTTCCTTTGCGTAAAGCAACTCTGCTTGCGCCGAACCCCAAGCGGGTGGCGCAAAGTGTGCCCAACGCCATGTTTGGCTTGGGATGTCTTGAGCGAAGGCAAGCGGGGCTGCTGCGGCTAAAACAAGAGCCGAAAGCCCTTTTGCGAAGATGCGTGATTTCATGGTTGTGTCTGCTCCACAGGAAAAGGATTGAATAATTATTTTTATGAATTCAGTTGTATACATAGCTATCCTATACTTTTAATTGAAATTTTGTACTTAGGTGTTTACCCTTAATTAATATATGAAAATAGTAGGCCTCAAAAACGGGGTAAAAAGCATATTTCGTTTAAACATGCGCGCAGATTGGAATGAAACCGTTTCAATGGAAATCAGTTCGACGACGTGCGAGAAAACCCCTATGTCTTCAGAGCATAGATCTCATAAGAATAGAAATTCAAGAGGCTTGAAGAGAAATAACATGGAGTTCTTTAACGGAGCGAAAAGATCATGCTAGGTGCTGTGTTTCCAGGTAATAAGACGGTGGCGTTGATGGACTTTCCGGATCCGGCGCCCGGACCGAATGAAGTTGTTCTTGAGATGAAAGCGTCGGGCATCTGCGGAAGCGACCTTAAAAATTATCGAGGAACTTTTCTGGGTAAGTTGCCACCGGGTCCGATTATCGCCGGACACGAGCCATGCGGGATTGTGGTCGCTAAAGGCACCGCAGTGCAAACGCGTGTTGCACGAATCGGATCACGCGTCATGGTGCATCACTACAAAGGCTGTGGTTGCTGTTCGGACTGTATGACAGGCTGGACGCATATGTGCCCAGATAAAGAAGCTAGTTACGGACTCACGGCACATGGTGGGCACGCTCGATATCTTAAAGTTCCTGCCGATACGCTCATAGAACTCCCAGATGACTTGTCATTTGAAGTGGGTGCTGCTATTTCATGCGGAAGTGGAACAGCATGGGGAGCTTTAAGAAAGATAGCTTATGCCGATTGTGCAAGGATCGTGGTTGTTGGCCAAGGCCCTGTTGGTCAAGCCGTCACACAGTTCGTCGTTGCGATGGGTGGTGAAGTGATTGCGATCGATATTAATCATGACAGGCTTCTTGATGCTCAGAAACTAGGCGCTGCACACCTTATTCATGCGGGTGAAGTCGATGCATGGGACGCTGTGAGTCAGTTAACACAAGGAAAGGGCGTCACTTATGTCGTTGAGACTTCCGGATCAGATCAAGGCGGGCTAGATGCGCTACGTTGCGCTGGCGCCTGGGGGAAAGTTGCATTTGTTGGCATGGGTGGAAAAGTTGCCATGAATGTTACAGAGCACTTAATCAGAAAACAACTTCGTGTTTATGGATCTTGGACCTTTTCCAAATCATGGCAAGAAGAATGTGCGACATTCGTTTCAAAGCATCAAGTAGATGTTGAAAAGCTATTTACGAATCGCTGGGAACTGAGCCAAATAGATGAGGCCTATAGGTTGTTTGATCAACAGGCAACAGGAAAGTCGGTCATTGTATTTCCTTGATTATTAAATGAGTTAAATCCGATTAATCCGTTTGGAAAATGAAATGTCAGCGCTCAAGCCCATGCTATTTACACCACTTAAGATCCGCGACGTGACGACACGTAACAGAATCGTGATTTCGCCCATGGCAATGTATTGTGCCGACAATGGATTTTTAAACGACTTTCACGCACACCATTACGCTAAATTTGCAATGGGTGGCGCCGGTATTGTTTTTATCGAACAAGCATCTGTGATCCGCGACGGAAGAATTACGAATGGCTGCCTTGGGATCTGGTCAGACGAGCATGCTCAGGCGATGCGGTCCTTAGTGACATTCATTAAATCTCAAGGTTCCACTCCAGCGCTTCAGATTGCACATGGAGGACGTAAATCAAGTACACAGAGAGCGTGGGAAGGCAATGGACCTTTGACTCAGGAAAATATCGACAACGGTAACGAAACATGGACACCCGTTGGACCTTCAAGCACACCTTTTGCAGAGGGTTGGCTCAAGCCTCGCGCGCTAGAAGTTGAAGATATTAAGGTTCTGACAACGGCTTTTAAGGATGCCGCACAACGTGCGGTAGATGTGGGTTTTGAGATCATCGAAATTCATATGGCGCATGGATATCTTTTGCAAAGTTTTCTCTCTCCACTTGCGAACAAACGCACTGATGAATACGGGGGCAACTTGGTCAACCGGATGCGATTTCCTTTGGAGGTCGCCCGAGCAGTCAGAGAGGTGATTCCAGAAGGCACTCCGCTCTTTGTCCGAATCTCAGCGGTTGATTGGATAGAAGGGGGCTGGGAAATCGAGGATAGCGTTGAGTTTTCTCGCCACCTAAAAGAAATTGGTGTTGATGTGATCGACTGCTCGTCGGGCGGGAACCTTGTCGCAGGTGCGACTAATTCAAACTTGAAACGTGAGCCAGGTTATCAGGCAGAATTTTCTCGGCGTATTAAAGCTGAGGTCGGTATTCGAACTGAGGCAGTCGGGCTGATTAGAACGCCTAAACTCGCGGAAGAATTACTACAGAATAACTTTGCAGATTTAATTGCTATCGGGCGTCAGGCGCTTTTTAATCCATTCTGGCCACATCAGGCTGCAGAACAGATGGGTGTTAACGAGGGTTTTTCAGAGTGGCCGCACCAGTACACATGGTGGTTAAGCAAATGGAAATCTGGTTTGTCCGCTAACGGAGAGAAACTGAATAACTGGAGTGAGTAACAGCTTTTAAAATCATTCCGTAATGCATGACTGCAAATGCTTTATAAATTCAGTTGCTGCTGGAGAGAGTTCGATTGTTTTAGGTGTTAATAGGTAAATGTGGGTGTTGATCGGATCCTCAAGCTCGACTGCACAGATATTTTTCCATTGATCTGAATCGTAGGCTTGACGATTCACAATTGACACGCCTCGGCCTGCGTTGATGATGGCGCAAATAAAGTCGCCTCGATCAACCTCAAGATACCTTTTGAACGTTATTTTATTTTCCTGGAGTTTACGATCAATATATTCACCGATAGGCATGTTGCGATTGGTAAATATAAAGTCTTGATCAATTAAGTCTTCAAATTTAATTGCTCGTTTGTGTCTAAGCACATTTTTCTTATGACATAAAAAAATGAAATCACTATTAGCAATGGCTTTGCATTCAAGCCTATGTGAAATAATCGGCCATATTGAAAATCCGAATTCGAAGGTTCCGGACTCTATGTCTGATTCTAGATCTTTCTGCATAGATGACTCAAATGAGATAATCACGTCTTTGTTGTAAGAAGCGATGATCTTAGGCAAAAATGAGCTACACAACGCAGGAGCCGCACAAAATTTCAGCCTATCTACATATTGAATCTGTAGAGACTTGATAACGGAGTCAAGACGATTTTTTTTCTCGAAGATGTCGTCGCAGTAGCGATTAAGTACAAACGCATTTTGTGTTGGGACAAGGTGAGAAGCTTTACGATCAAATAGCTGGAGTGCGATGGTGCGTTCCAACTGCGAAATGACACGACTGACGACAGGTTGGCTGACGCATAAGTGCCTTGATGCGCGATTGATAGAGCCGTACAACATAACCGCTCTGAAGTATTCAAGTTGTTTCAGATTGGCCATGTATGATGATTAATCTTTGGGAAAAGTCTAATGTGGGGATTTTTTTGTATAGAAATGGGTTCGATAAGAAGCGCTATATTTCATGGTCAAAGTCATTATGACCGCATGCCACAATCTTTCGCCTGACGTTCTTCAAACCGAGCGCAATGCGCATTATGCTTAA
>JBIKOQ010000107.1:0-5764 GCA_044357955.1 Burkholderiaceae bacterium
GCTCTATACCCTGGATCCCGAAGATCGTATGCCGGTTTTTCATCCTCATTATTCTCGAAGTTCGCTCATGACATTCATGCTGTGTGAAGTACTCGCACAGGCGCTCGCTCAAATCAATAGTCCTGCCCAGCGTTTGCGTCAGAGTCATGCGCGTGTCCCACGTCATTTGCGATCGATCATTCTGACGATCCCTCCTGCAATGCCTCAGCCAGAGCGAAAGATTTTTCAATCTTGTATGAATCAAGCGATTGGTTTGATTTGGAAAAGTATGGGCTGGCATCCTGAAGATGCCGGGATGGATACTGAAGAGGATCGAGACCTGGCATTTCCAACATTCCCTGACGTCCATGTTCAGTGGGACGAGGCCACCTGCGGTCAAGTGGTCTACGTCTTTAGTGAAACGCACAATAATTTCGGAGGTCGTCCAGAAGAATTTTTTGCCGCACTGGCGCGTCCTGATCAGCCTGAGCGTGAGGGATCTTTGGATCCCTATGTCTCCATTGCGACGATCGATATTGGTGGCGGCACGACTGATCTTGTCATCAATGAATATTCTTTGGACAAAGGCCCCAATAATGCGGGTCGTGAGGTGGGGGGAAGTGCCTACATCATTCCGGAGCAACGCTTTCGAGATGGCTTCAAAATTGCGGGCGATGACATCGTACTTGATGTGATTCGTCTAGTCGTTTTGCCCTCCATCGCAGCATCGTTCAAAGCGGTGGGCGTACCCGAGCCCGATGCTTTGCTTTCACGACTCATGGGGAGCGAGTCGCTGGATGCGCAAGTAGCTGTCTTGCGACAGCAACTGACTTTGCAAGTTCTATATCCCGTGGCCTTGCGTGTGATCAAGGAGTATGAAAAATACGATCCACTCGAATCAGGCAATCTTGGCGTGATGAGCTTGAGCGATTTGATGGCCGATGCTGGAAAGCCCACTCAGGATGTTCTTGATTACGTCAATTCTGCCGTGCAAAGAGCGGGTGGGGCGAGTGCGATTGGATTCAATATTTTAGATGTGGGTATCGGCATCAATTTACGCCGCTTACACGAACAGTTTATTCGTGGAGAACTCAATATTTGCAAGACGCTCAAAGCCTTATGCGAAGTTGTTTATGCCTATCAACCAGACGTTTTATTATTGACGGGCAGACCTTCGCGCATGCCTGGCGTTCTCGCCTATGTTCGTTCGCTGCTATCACTGCCTCCGGGCAGGATCTTGCCTATGCATCAGTATCGAACAGGTCCTTGGTATCCATTTCATAAAAATGGTCGCATCGATGACCCGAAAAGTACGGCGGCCGTGGGCGCGATGCTCTGCTTGTTAAGTCGCAGTTTGCGACTGCCTAATTTCTTTTTCCGTTCGGCGGCCTTTAAGCCATATTCAACCTTGCGTTTCATTGGAATGATCGATAACAACAATGCGATCAAGGACTCGAATGTGTTCTATCGCGACATCGATCTCGATCACGACGATTACGAGTTTCCGGATACGACCTTTGAGATGCGTGGATCGATGCGAATCGGTTTTAGACAGCTTGAAACAGATCGCTGGCCGGCTTCGCCACTCTATACCTTGAGTGTCGATGACCCAGATCTGAGAGAAAAACTTGCCTCTAAAGGAGTGGTGCTCAAAATAGCATTGCGTCGCAGTGAGAGAGCAGGGCCCGAAAGTTTTGAGTTGGCGAGTGTAGAAGGCGGTTCGAAAAGTAAAGTTAAATTCAGACTCAACACGATGATCGACGCGGGTTTGGGTGATTCGCAGTATTGGCTTGACAGCGGTAGCGTGAGGTAAAGCACTATGACTGACTTAACTGAAAAACTATCGCAAGGTTGGCTCACGATTCACCAAGAGTCCGGACGTGCCATCGAATGGATCGGACGCGTACGTGGTAATGCTAGAAGTGTCGATAATGAGGCCGATAGTCTGGTGACAAAACTGCGTCGTGTGCGTAACCAAGCCAAAAGTCTGGCGGTTGCCTCACGACTGCCCTCGACTGTCGGTTTTTTTGGCTTATCGCAGGCTGGAAAGTCCTATCTCATTTCTGCTTTAGCTGCAGGAGCAGACGGTAAGCTCGAAACTGAAGTGGATGGTAAGCGTCTTGATTTTTTGAGTCACATCAATCCTCCTGGCGGTGGTAAAGAGGCGACAGGACTTGTCACGCGGTTCAGTTTTAAGGCTAAACAAGGGCCGGCGGGATACCCCCTTGAGTTGAAATTATTTGAGGAAATTGAACTCGTCAAAATTATTGCCAATTCATATTTCAACGATTTTAATTTTGAAAAAATCGGTCAAGCTGTCGATGTGTTGATGGCACGGCATCAATTATCGGCACTTGAGTCAAAACGCTTGGCACAGCGTGTACCTGGGGTAACAGAAGACGATATGGTGTCCCTCTGGGACTATCTTCGTGAAAGTTATGGCGAATCCATTCGAGTGCTTGAACCTGAGTTTTTGCCTCGTGCAGTCGAGCTGGCGCCTTATTTGTCGCTGAGTGACAGAGCCACACTTTTTTCATGTTTGTGGCGTCAATCACCTGCGCTCACGCAAACGTTTTTGATGCTGTCACAAACCTTGGCGGCACTTGGCTATCCGTCTCGCGTCTATGCGCCGATCGAAGCGGTCGTTCGACCGACGGGGCAAGGTGGAGCACTCTCTCAAGCCGATAGCATTATGAATGTTGACATGCTTGAGAGGTTGGGGCGACCAGACGATGTCAATATTCAAGTTTTGCCTATGTGTGATGGTGAAACAGTCGCTGCGAAAACCTTGACGCTTGCTCAACTCGCTGCCCTTACGGCAGAGTTGATTTTTCCTCTGGTCAACACACCTCATCAAGCTGTTTTTTCTGAAGTCGATTTGCTTGATTTTCCCGGCTATCGGGGTCGACTTGGACTGGAGTCTCTCTCTGACATCAGTTCTGCGCAAGCCAAGGATAAAACGGGCAACCCCGTTGCCCAGCTATTACTTCGCGGCAAAGTTGCTTATCTTTTTGAGCGCTACACCGATTCTCAGGAAATGAATGTCTTGGTGGTCTGTACTGCCTCGCATAAGCAGTCTGATGTGACGGAGGTTGGGCCCGTTTTAACGGAATGGATACGTAAAACACAGGGTGAGCTGCCGGAGGAGCGCAGCAAACGTGCGCCGGGATTGATCTGGGCCGTCACAATGTTTGACATGAAAATCACAGACTCTCTGAGCAAAGACGAGGACATGCTGCACTCTGTCTGGAACAACCTCGTCAAAATGACCATGCTTGAGCGCTTTGGTGGTTATCAGTGGATGCAGGAGTGGTCAAACGGAACTCCGTTTAACAACACATTTTTAGTGCGTAAGCCCCGCATGCCGGTGGCCTTTTTAGATATTGAACATGGTCAGGAAAAAGAAATCACGTCCTCCGTGGCAAATCAGCTGCATTTGATGGAACAAACCTTTGGACGCGCCGAGCTCATTCAGCATCATATTGCTGACTACGATTCTGCTTGGAATGCCATGATGTCACTCAATGATGGTGGCGTCGAAAGATTGAGTCAGTATTTGGCCAAAGTATCGATTCGCCAAATCAAACTTGATCGTATTGCGGAGCAAATGGATGATCTTTTGCACGATCTTGTCGACAATCGTTTAGGTCGTTGGTTTCATCAGGATGGCGTCGGTGAGGTCGAAGCTAAGCGCAAGATCGCTCAGCAAGTCGTGACTGCGTTGAGACCGCGGATCACCTTGTTGGCCGAACTGCAAGAAAAACTACGTCTGTCAGACGCAGTTTTACAAGATATATATATGGGGGCTGATGCTGTCGAGCAAAATACGTCTGTCGAAGCTGAGCCGCAAGCATCAGCGGCGCTCAATCTTGGCGACGATCCTTTTGGCTTGGATGATGCCTTGGATATTTTTGGGGATAAACCGGCCTCGACGACTCAACAGAAGAATGTCTCCCTCATCAAGCTTGCAAGTGGTGACGCTCGCTTTGCTCAATCCGTCGTGCGGGAGTGGATCGAACATTTGCGTGACATACCCAGTCAAGCAGGCTTGTTGACCTATTTTGGTTTATCTAAAGAAGCTACCGAAATGCTGTGTGATGAATTGATCACGGCCGCCACTCGCATGAATTTGCAACATAAACTTTTAGAAGCCGTCAGCGGAAATGAGCAGGTTGGTACTAAGCGAGAGCGTTTGGTCGATCGCCAGGTGATGGCGGTTCGCACCGTTTTATCAGATTTTATTGCCTGGCTCGGATACATCGACGTCCCTTTGGCAGACCGGTCAGAAAGCCGCATTCATACGGGGCATAAATTGTTTGAACAGCCTGCCCGCATTCCTACGGGTAGGCTGCCCAATATTGGAAATCAGGCCTTTGATCACACGCGCGTCTTTATGGGAGATTGGTTAGTCGGTTTTGCGCAGATGGTGCTGGATAATTCGGGCCATGATGGCGGCAGAGAAATTAAACCTGAACAGAACGCCGATCTTGGCGCCATGATCGCGAAACTCAACGCAGCAAAAGTGATGCACTCATGAGAAAAACTCGACCAGAACTCAGACCGAGCCTGACCGGTCGCCCCGGTTTTGCAACCCTTGTATTGTCCGGTTGGGAATTGGAGAGTGTCGAGAATGGTGCGCGTGCTGAAGTATGTGTGCAACGCAACCAAGACCAACGCTATCTTGGTGAAGGTCGTCAATGGACTGCTTCACAAACCTGGCATCAAGTTAGTCTCTCTGAGGAGCCGGCTGCCGGATTTGTCATGTTAGCGCTGGAGCCAGTTATTGTGGATCCATTAGTTGCAAATCCTCAAATGACTTATCAGATTCAAATCCGTATTGGGAGTGAAAGTGGTGTGGGTGTGATCCGCATCAGAGAGGGGGTGCTCTCCTCACACGCTGCGGGACAGACTGCTAGTCCTGTTTCGCATGTGGCGCAAGCTGCAGTTGACCCGCGGGTGCCAGAGCCTGAGCCGATTGAGTTGGCGCCTGCTCCTGAGCCCCTGGTCGCGACTGAAAATAAGAAGTCAAATACATTACCGCTTGTTGCACTGATCATTTTGTTGCTTCTTATCGGTGTGGGCTGGTTTGCCTGGATGCAACTCAAGAGCGAGCCTGCAACGACAACGCCAGTCGTCGCACAAGCGCCTACTTCAGCACCTACTGCTGCACCTGTCGCTGCACCTGTTGTCGCTCCACCCCCCGTACCTGCAGCGCCAACTGCTCCTGTTGAGCCACCTGCTTGTAGTGCAGAGGCGATGGCTAAGGTCAAAGATGATTTGATATACATCCAAAGTTGCCTGAAAACCAATCCGGATTCAGTGCAAGTGCTTGCAGTGATCGATGCCGCTAAAAAAAGTAATCGATGCGATCTCGCGCAAAGACTCTATGCCTTTAAGGGTCAAGCTGGCGATATTCCTGTTGCTTTGGCCTATGCCAAAGAGTTTGATCCTGTGTCTTTTACTTCAGGCTGTTTCAAAGCTGCAGATAAAGAGACGGCTATTTACTGGTACGAGGTTGTACTTTCAAAAGATGCAAACCATGCTGAAGCAAAATCGCGTCTTGAGGCTTTAAGGAAATAGCATGCGAGAACTTCATATTTTTTTCATTGCACTGTGTTCGAGTCTTTTGATGGTTCCAACGGCGAGCCATGCTCAAGCCCTGTTAAACAGACCACTATTACAAGAGGGTAAAACAACACTTTACCAACGCGTGCTGACTACGCCGACTTGCAAGTTGTTCGCCAAGCCTGGTGATCAGACAGGCGCATCGCAAGAAGCGTTCAGT
>JBIKOQ010000108.1:0-5725 GCA_044357955.1 Burkholderiaceae bacterium
TAGCGCATGAAAAAGATTTCTCATATTTTGAGTGCGATTGATTTTTCATACTCTGCTTCCACCGCGCTAGAACGAGCAGGCCTCATTGCGAGAGAGCATGAGGCTAGTCTACTTATTTTTCACATGCTGAGCGCGACACTACAAAACTCTTGGCCGCGCGGTTTCGACCCACTCTTAGCGAATATTGGTGACAGCGTTCACCAAGAAATACGGATCCGTCTTGAAGAGCTTGTCGAACAGCAACGGCATTTTGGAACCAAGAAGACCGCATCCTTGCTTGCGGAAAGCAAAGGTCTGGACGCGTTGTTAGATGCGATCAAACAACACAAGACAGATCTGGTTGTCGCAGGATCGCACGGGACAGGCTACTGGCACGAATTGTTTCTCGGTTCTTTTATCACCAAACTCATCGCTCACAGTCCAGTACCCACACTCATCGTCAAAGGCACGACACCGAGCGCCTACAAAAAAATCCTGATCCCTGTTGACTTTTCAACATCGACGGCCTCCGTGATCGAAGCTGCCAAAGCCATCGCACCAAACGCACAAAAAATTCTCTTACACGTAGCGCAAACGCCGCATGAAGGCATGATGCGCTTGAAAAGAGCCACACCGGAAAAAATCCAACAATATAGAAAGGCGTGCATCGATCAGGCTCACGGTAAACTCAACGGACTTGTGGCATCGACTGAAGATGCAACCTTTGCAGGCGTCGTCGTCGAACACGGCTATCCACCCGGAGAGATCACGACTTTTCAACGGGAAAACAACTGTGATCTCGTTGTGATCGGCAAACACGGCACCGGATATCTTTCCGATCTTTTAGTGGGTAGCGTGACCAAGCTGGTCCTCTCAAACAGCAGCTGCGACACACTGGTAACGGTTGACCAGCAAAAGTAAGCTAATAAAGGTGAGAGGGCACTATTTCCGCTGCTGAACGACTCCCGATCCTGCTAGGAACGGGTAGCGCGCAAAGATCGAAGAAACCATGTTCTCGACCATCGCGTCGGATGCGCTTTGTTGAGGATTGTCCACGAGCGTTGTACCGACGCCCTCCCACACCATTTGCCTGCGTCTAGCATCGATGAGGTCGACCTTGATCGTGCCCTCGTTGTACTGAATCACATCAGGTCCAAAAGCATAACCAGGCCATCCGCCATAAAAACCAAACCCATAGCCAACACCCCACATCATGGGCGGTGGCGGAACATATTCTGTTTTACTCTGTATTTGTGATTGAAAATTGATCCATAAGTCAGGCTCTTTTTCACGATAAACGTACCCCCGCGACTCCATCTGCAGCGCCGTTGCTCGCTTAAGCCGCTCGGTCAGCAACGTCGTATAGCCCGTTCGATCAGTACCCAAGGGCTCCATAAAGGCAAAAGAACGATATGAAGAAAAATCAGCCCGTGGATCGTAATCACTCCGCACAATAGGCGCATTACTGCAAGCCAGCAAGAGACCGAAAAGCAAAAAAGCGCTTAAGAAACGAAATAGAGCTTTCATCAGTCTTCCATAAGTTGGCGGTCTACAAATCAAGTATATCCTTGCACATAAAGATTTAAATCTTATTTAGATGATTCTTACCCCTTTACGTACTCATCATGCGTACCCTATCCTAAGGGCATCAACAAAGGAAACATCATGAAGATTGCGTTTATTGGACTTGGTCGTATGGGCTGGCATATGGCGGGTCACTTAGCTCGCCAAAAGCATACGCTCAAGGTTTTGGACTCAAATCCCACAGCGGTTTCCACATGGTTAGCCGCTTATCAAGGCCAGAGCGCACCTTCTATTCAAGAGGCTGTTCGTGACGCAGAGCTTGTCATCACCTCACTACCCGCCGACGCAGCGTTGCAATCCGTTTGGAACGAAGCCGCAGACTCTCTCGCGCCTGGTTGTATCTGGGTTGATCACTCAACCACTTCTGCTGAAATCGCCCGACAACTCGCAGCGGCTGCAAGCACTCGCGGCCATTACTTTATCGATGCGCCGGTATCAGGCGGCACCGTCGGCGCCGAGAAAGGCACGCTCGCGATCATGGCCGGCGCCGATGAAACTGCGTGGGTGAAAGTGACACCAGTACTCCAAGCATACGCGCAACAAATCTCACTTATTGGGCCTCCAGGCGCTGGTCAGCTCACAAAGATGTCTAATCAAATTTGTGTGGCTGGCATTGGACAAGCACTTGCGGAAGGCTTGGCTTTCGCTGAAAAAAATGGCTTGGATCTCGAGAAGGTTCTCGCCGTGATGCTCAAAGGCTCTTCGACCTCTTGGATGATGGAAAACCGCTCGATGCCAATGATCAAGGGTGAGTTTAATTTTGGCTTTTCTACAACCCTCATGCGCAAAGACCTTGCACTCGTCATGGATGAAGCCAGACGCTCAGACGTTTCTCTCCCTGTCACGGGACTGGTGTCACAGCTACTTTCTGATGTGTCCGCGATGGGGCATGCGCAAAGCGACTGGTGCAGCCTCATGCAAAGGCAGCGACGCTTGATAGCACCTCGTAAACCCTAAAAACATCGTCAAAGTGCAAAGACTAGACATAATTTTCTAGTCACAAACTAGCAAGACTGATGATCTACCCAACGGCTCAGATGACTGAGACAGACTTCGCACATTGGAAAGATTATGCGCACTTCTTACAAAAACCTATTAGTAGCGGCAGCGACTGTCAGTATTTCGTTTGGTGTCGTTGCGCAGACCAAATGGAATATGACAACGCCCTACCCCTAGTCCGAGTTTCACACTCGTAATATTCAGCAGTTTGCCGCAGATGTAGACAAACTGTAAGGTGGCGAACTCAAGATTACGATCCATCCCGCTCAGTCTCTGTTTAAACACCCAGAAATCCCACGCGCCGTGCGCACAGGCCAAGTGGAAATGGGCGAGACAATTATGTCAAACCTGGCCAACCAAAGCCCTGTTTTTCAATTCGACTCCATTCCATTTTTGGTGACCAACTATGCAGATGCCAGAAAACTATGGCAAGGTCAGCGCCCCTTTGTGGAAACCTATATGAAAGAACAAGGCATGCGCTTTATTTATGCCGTGCCGTGGCCTGGTCAGGGATTTTTTACCAAGAAAGAAATTAACTCCATGGCTGATATGGCTGGCGTGAAGTTCCGCACCTACAACTCCACGACAGAAAAAATGGCCTCCCTGATGAAGGCTGTCCCCACGACGGTAGAAGCGGTGGAAATTCCTCAGGCCTTTAGCGCTGGTATCGTTGATGCCATGGTGACCTCTGCCGCCACGGGTGCGCGTACTGAAGCTTGGACTTTTTCAACATACTATTACGACACGCAAGCATGGATGCCAAAAAACATGGTCTATGTGAACGAGGCCACTTTTAGACGTTTAAGTCCAAAAGTACAACAAGCCATTATCGAAGCTGGCAAAACAGCATAAACACGTGGCTGGAAGATGAGCGAAGAGGTCTTTACAGAAACTACAGCTGCGATCAAAGCCAAAATGCAATATCGTGCACCGAACGCGACGTTGAATAAAGAGCTGGCTAAGATCGGTGATTTGATGTCCGTGGACTGGGCCAAGGCGATGGGTCCGAATGCCGAAAAGATCCTCGCTCCCTTGCGTTAAACAGTTCGCTGCATTGACAAATCCGGCGTCATCCGCCGGATTTGTTTTTTATGGAATAGGATGCCATGTTCGGTAAATTTCTTGATCGTCTGTTTACGTGGAGCGGCTATCTGGCGGGTGTATTTTTAGTCACCATTGCCGTGCTTGTCGTTGCGCAGATCGTGGCGCGCTTGCTTAATACGCAAATACCCTCTGCCGATGAGTTCGCAGGCTACAGCCTGGCAGCCAGCAGCTTTTTAGGACTCGCTTATTCGTTTCGCTCGGGTTCGCACATCCGCGTGACCTTGTTAACCGACCGCTTGTCTACAAAAATTCAACGTATCGTGATGTTGTTGGTGTTGACGTTCACGATCGTCATGATTGCCATCTGGGCATACAACTCCCTGGCTATGGTTTTTGAAAGCTGGAAATTCAAAGACATGTCGACAGGTATTCTTAAATACCCCATCTGGATTCCTCAATTAAGCATGGGTATTGGTATGACGCTCTTTTGTCTTGCCATCATCGAAGACTTGGTCAACGTGATGCGCGGCAAGGAGCCGAACTTTGAGAAAAACAAAGAAAAGGCAATGGACTAAACCATGGATGTCTCAACGATTGGTTTGATCGTCGCAGTCCTCATGCTGGTGCTATTAGCCTCAGGCGTGTGGGTCGCCGTCACCTTAATGTCTGTCGGTTTAATCAGCATGTTGCTGTTTTCGCATGCACCTGCCACCACAATCCAGGCAACGGTTATTTGGGGTCAGAGTTCTAGCTGGGCGCTCACAGCACTTCCCTTGTTTATCTGGATGGGTGAGATTCTCTACCGGACGCGTTTGGCCAAGGATATGTTCGAAGGCCTTTCGCCTTGGCTCGCTGGATTTCCTGGCAGACTCATTCATATCAACGTGGTCAGTTGCGGTATTTTCGCAGCCGTATCTGGCTCCTCCGCCGCCACGACTGCGACCATCGGTCGAATCACGGTGCCTGAGTTGCTCAAGCGTGGCTATGATGAAAAAACGACCATCGGTAGCTTGGCGGGCTCCTCGACCCTTGGCTTTTTAATCCCGCCATCAATCATCATGATTGTGTATGGCGTTGCAGCAGACGTTTCCATCACGCGATTATTTATCGCAGGCATCTTGCCTGGCATCATGCTCATGATCATTTTCATGGGATATCTGGCTATATGGTCGGCACTCAACTCCTCCAAGGTGCCGCCGCGCGAACCACGCATACCCTTTTTAAAACGCATTCGCGAAACGGCCAAACTTTTCCCCATCGTACTGTTGATGATCGCCGTTAGTGGTTCGATCTACCTAGGCATTGCGACGGCAACCGAAGCCGCAGCGGTTGGAGTTGTTGGTGCACTTCTCATTGCTCTTTTTACTGGATCGTTAACCAAACAAAGTTTCATTGATAGCGTGCTCGGCGCGACTCGCACGAGCGTCATGGTGTCATTTATTTTGGCTGGTGCTGCCTTTTTATCGACGGCCATGGGGTTCACCGGCATACCGCGCGAGCTCTCCGCCTGGGTAGGGACACTGAACCTGGACAAGTTCGAATTGCTATTAGCCCTGACCGTACTGTTCATCATACTTGGGTGTTTTTTAGACGGCATTTCGATTGTGGTGTTAACTTCTGCCGTCATCATGCCGATTATCCTGCAAGCGGGCATTGACCCAATATGGTTTGGCATCTTTCTTGTAGTGTTGATTGAGATGTCACAGATCACGCCACCAGTCGGTATCAACCTCTTCATTCTCCAATCCATCACAGGAAAAAATCTGTGGGATGTCTCCGTTGCTGCATTCCCCTTCTTTATATTGCTGATCGTTGCGACCATTTTGTTAATTTTGTTTCCGGAAATTGCCACTTGGCTGCCGAACACGATTAGGAAATAAACATGAGTAATCCCCGCGTCCCTTATCGTTTCTCCAATCACGGTCCCGCTTTAAATCCGCACGAGGACGGACCGATCCTCGTGCATATCGTAGTCAACGTTGAAAACTGGAGTTTTGATGCGGCCATGCCGCGCACCATCATCACTCCACCGCACGGCAAAGAGACGATCCCGGATATCCCTAACTTTTCCTGGGCCGATTACGGTATGCGAGCAGGTTTGCCACGCATGATCGAAGCG
>JBIKOQ010000006.1:0-16772 GCA_044357955.1 Burkholderiaceae bacterium
CCATGGCGCTTGGAGAGTTTTTCACCGTCCGGACCCAAGATCATGGGCAGATGTCCGTAATCAGGCACAGGGGCACCGAGGGCGCGCAAAATCGTGATTTGTCGGGGCGTGTTGTTGACGTGATCATCGCCCCTCAGCACGTGGGTAATGCGCATATCCCAGTCGTCGACCACCACGCAAAAATTGTAGGTCGGTGTCCCGTCGGGGCGCGCGATGACGAGGTCATCGAGTTCGCTGTTATCGAATGTGATGGGCCCCTTGACCATGTCGACCCAGCCAGTTGCGCCGTCTTGTGGGCTTTTAAAGCGCACCACGGGTTTGCGATCTGAGGGAATGGGCGGCAAAGTTTTGCCGGGCTCTGGACGCCAAGTGCCGTCGTAACGTGGCTTTTGACCAAGGGCGCGCGCACGTTCACGCATCTCGTCGACTTCGGCTGGAGAGCTGTAGCAATGATAGGCCGTGCCCTCAGTGAGCATATTGGCCACGACTTCGCGGTAGCGGTCCATGTGCTGCATTTGGTAGAAAGGACCTTCGTCAGGGCTGAGCCCTAGCCAAGCCATACCATCCAGGATCGCTTCAACAGCCTCGGGCGTTGAGCGCTCAAGATCGGTGTCCTCGACACGCAAAATAAACGTGCCACCAAAGTGTCTGGCATATGCCCAGGAAAATAGAGCCGTGCGCGCGCCACCCAGATGAAGAAAGCCGGTGGGCGAGGGCGCAAAGCGGGTGCGAACGGGTATTGAAGGGGAAGACATAAATAAAAACCTATTAAATCAGCACGCTTTGTAAAAAACGTGAAATATCGTGAATTTCCTCAGGGCAGACGGAGTGCTGCATCGGATAGGTATGCCACTGAACGGCATAACCAAGCGCGGCGAGTTTTGCCCGGGAGGCTTCAGCGCGCTCGAGGGTGACAACGGGGTCATGCGTGCCGTGGGCTAGAAAGATCGGGGTGTCCGCATTAGCGGGTTGACGTTCGCTGTCTGCCATGTCGATCAGGGGCAAGTAGCCAGACAATCCCATCAGTCCCGCAAGCTTGAAGGGTGAACGCAAGCCCGTGTGTAATGTCATCGCGCAACCTTGAGAAAAGCCGGCAAGCACAATCCGTTCCGTCGGAATACCACGCGCGTTTTCGCGCGCAAGCAAGGCCTGAATTGCGCGCTCAGAGCTACGGATGCCTTGCTCATCCTCACGCTTGACGAGATTAGGTGTCAGAATGTCATACCAAGAGCGCATCGCCATGCCACCGTTGATCGTGACAGGTTGAATCGTGGCATGCGGAAAGACGAAGCGTACAGACAGGGAAGCGGGTAAGCGTAACTCCGGAACGATGGGTGCGAAATCGTGTCCATCGGCGCCGAGGCCATGCAGCCAAAGAACGCAGTGTGTTGGGTTGGGGCCTGTGTTGTGCTCGACACATTCGAGCAAAGCGTTTGTCGTCATGCTTCAGTATCCGGATCTTGGAGAGTTTTGAGCGCCTGAAAGAGCGCACGGTAGTGTTTGCGCTGCGGCTCCTGGCCCTGGCGCAGTGCTTCATTAGCGGTGGCTTCTTTGCGGCCTTCGCGAATGAGGGTGCGGATGTGCTGAATATCCGCATGGGGATACTTTTGCAACAAGGTGGTGAGGGCGCTGTCTTCTTTGAGCAGGCGATCACGCAAGGCTTCGAGGCGATGCATGGCTCGCGTTTGGTCGCGAGAGCCATTTTTCCAGGTGTCTAACAGCGTACGGATTTCATCCGCAGGGGCGTCTCGCATCAGTTTGCCAACGTAGTGAATCTGCCGTCTTAGGCCTTCACGACTGGTGGTGCGCTGTGCCAGACGAATCGCGTCATAGAGGCGCTCGGCCAGTGGTAGTTGTTTAAGACGCTCTGGGGACAGGTCCACCAATTCGCGTCCGAGGTCGACCAATGCATGCATGTCGCGCTTTAATTGCGACTTGCTGGGGCCGTCGTAGAGGGACTCATCGGTCCCGTCAGGTGTTTGAGGTAATTCTTGTGTCATACGGCTATCATAAAGCCTCACGCTAACGGACTAATATGGCTACATCAAATTCTTTTCTTCCAATTGCTCAAAATCGACCGATTTTCGAAGATTTAGTGACTCAGGCGCTCAAACATGCCCAAGGTTTGGGCGCGAGCGACGCTGCTGCCGAGGTTTCTGAGGGATGCGGCTTGGCCGTGTCGGTCCGTAAGGGCCACGTCGAAACGGTCGAGCAGACGCGCGATCGCTCGCTCGATGTGACGGTGTTTGCGGGCCAGCGCCGTGGTTCCGCCTCGACTTCGGATTTTTCCACCAAGGCTTTACGTGAAACGGTTGAGGCGGCTTGGCATATTGCGCGCTATACCGCAGAGGATCCCGCCGCAGGGCTACCCGAAGCCGATCAGTTGGCCATTGGTGTCAAAAATAAGCTACAGCTGCATCACCCTTGGGCGTTGAGCGTCGAAGAAGCCACAAGACTCGCTGTTGAGGCTGAGCGCGCCGCATTGGCCACCGATAAGCGCATCACCAATACCGAGGGGGCAGGTGTTGATACTCACGAGGGCCATTTTGTCCTAGGGAATTCACGTGGATTTCTAGATGGCTATGCGTATTCGAGGCACGGTTTGTCCGTTTCACCTATTGCGGGTCGCGGCCACTCGATGCAGCGTGATTATTGGTACACCAGTGATCGTCGTGCGGACCGACTGGCAGATCCGGCTGCCGTGGGCCGCTATGCCGCCGAGCGGGCGCTGGCACGCTTGTCGGCTAAAAGAATCCCGACAGGGCATTTTCCCGTGTTATTCGAGGCGCCTCTGGCGCTGGGGTTGCTCGGGGCGTTGACGCATGCCACGAGCGGGGGCGCGCTTTATCGTCAAACGAGCTTTTTGCTAGACTCGCTTGGTCGTCAGCTTTTCCCAAAGCATATCAATGTCCTCGAGGATCCTCATATCAAAGGGGCGATGGGCAGCTCACCTTTTGACGAGGAAGGCGTCAAAACGCAAGCGCGTGACGTGATTCGCGCTGGCGTCTTGCAGGGGTATTTTCTCTCGACGTATACGGCCCGCAAGCTTGGTATGGTGACGACTGGCAACGCGGGTGGCTCTCATAACCTCGTATTGCGTTCCTCGCAGACTAATAAAAAAGACGATTTTCAGGCGATGTTGCGCAAAATGGGTACAGGGCTCTTGGTGACCGAGTTGATCGGTCAGGGCGTCAACTATGTCACGGGTGACTATTCTCGAGGTGCTTTTGGGTATTGGGTCCAAAACGGAGAGATTCAGCATGCGGTCGAGGAAATCACCATTGCAGGCAATTTAAAGGATATGTTTGCCCAAATTGTGGCCGTGGGGGCCGATGCAATCACCCGAGGCAGCAAAACCACAGGCTCGATCCTGATTGAGCGTATGGCCGTTGCGGGAACATAGTTGGCTTGCGGGCAGATTTTGTTGTAGAATCAAAGGCTTTCCCCTAGCAATGACTCCTTTTTGGAGTGATGGCTTTGGTTTTTGTAGGCGTATGCACGGGCGGGTAACAACGCATTGGCATATTGTTTTTATAAAAAGCAGGGGAGTCTTTCCGGGATGGTCCTGGAGGGAATTTATTAGGATCCAATCATGAAGACATTTGTGGCCAAGCCGCATGAAGTCAAGCGTGACTGGTTCGTGATTGACGCGAAGGGCAAAGTCCTCGGTCGTGTGGCCAGCGAAGTCGCACGCCGTTTGCGCGGTAAACACAAACCAGAATTCACGCCACACGTTGATACGGGCGATTACATCGTCATCATCAACGCCGCTGAGATCGTCGTAACCGGTAATAAGTCGCAAGACAAAAAATATTTCCGTCACACGACATACCCAGGTGGTATTCGCGAAACGAACTTTGCAAAAATGCAAGAGCGTTTTCCGGGTCGTGCAGTCCAGAAGGCCGTCAAGGGCATGTTGCCCAAGGGTCCTTTGGGTTACGCGATGATCAAAAAGCTGAAGGTCTATGCTGGTGCTGAGCATCCGCACTCTGCCCAACAGCCACAGCCCCTCGAATTTTAAGGACAGGCCATGATCGGTAATTGGAATTACGGAACCGGCCGCCGCAAGACTTCGGTGGCTCGCGTCTTCATGAAAAAAGGTGCAGGCAAAATCGTCGTCAATGGCAAGCCCGTTGATGAGTACTTCGCCCGCGAAACAGGTCGCATGGTGGTGCGTCAGCCTCTCGAGTTGACAGGCCATACTGCTTCTTTTGACTTTCATATCAATGTGCACGGTGGCGGCGAAAGCGGTCAAGCGGGCGCGGTGCGTCACGGTATTACCCGTGCGCTGATTGACTATGATGCAACGCTTAAGTCCGCGCTGTCGAAAGCCGGGTTTGTCACACGCGATGCACGTGAAGTCGAACGTAAGAAAGTCGGTTTCCACAAAGCACGTCGTCGGAAACAGTTCAGCAAGCGTTAATCACGCATGCCAGACAAAACAGACCGCTTGCGCGGTCTGTTTTTTTTGGTACACATGGGATAATGTTGGCATCATTCCAATCGTGCAGCCGTTCGCGGCGGATTCACAGGAGCACACGCATGACACAAACATCAACAAAACGCATCAAGGTTGGCATTGTGGGCGGCACGGGTTATACCGGTGTCGAACTGTTGCGTATTTTGTCCCAACATCCCCAGGTTGATCTCCATGCGATCACATCCCGCAAAGAAGATGGGATGCCTGTCGCTGAGATGTTTCCTAACTTAAGAGGACATGTCAGTCTGGCATTTTCTTCACCAGACAAGGCGCCCTTGACGGGTTGTGATGTCGTATTTTTTGCGACACCGCACGGCGTGGCGATGAGTCAGGCCAAGGAGCTGCTTGCTGCGGGTGTCCGCATCATTGACTTGGCTTCTGATTTTCGTCTCAAGGACATTGCGACATTTGAGCATTGGTACAAGATTCCACACACGTGCCCCGAGGTGTTGGATGAGGCCGTATATGGTTTGGTGGAGCTCAATCGCGAAGCGATTGCGCGGGCTCGCGTCATCGGCAACCCAGGTTGTTATCCCACGACGATTTTGTTGGGGTTAGCGCCTTTGCTTGGTGGTCAAGCCTTGATCGATACTTCGGACATCATTTCAGACTCCAAGTCCGGTGTCAGCGGTGCAGGACGCAAGGCTGAAGTCGGCATGTTGTTTTCCGAGGCGGGCGACAACTTCAAAGCCTACGGCGTGGCCGGCCACCGTCACCACCCCGAAATCAAAGCGCAGTTGGATCGTCTAGCCGGGACTTCGGTCGGCTTGACCTTTGTGCCACACCTTGTGCCGATGATTCGCGGCATGTTGAGCACGATCTATGTACGCATTTTGCCCGAGGCGCGAGAGACTGATTTTCAGGCCTTATTTGAAAAGCGCTATGCCAACGAGGCGTTTGTCGACGTCATGCCTGCGGGCAGTTTGCCCGATACACGGTCGGTACGCGCCTCAAATGCCTTGCGTATTGCCTTGCATCGTCCGGGGAATGGCGACCGTCTCATTATCTTGGTCGTACAGGACAACCTCGTCAAAGGCGCGGCGGGTCAAGCGATTCAAAACATGAACCTGATGTTTGGTTTGCCAGATACGGTCGGTCTGAATCAGGTTGCGATTTTGCCTTGAGGACCGTGTCTTGAACGGACTTTCTGACGGTAGATTTCCCTTAAAAACGCTTGTGTTTTGGGTGTTGGGGGCGTTTACCTTGATTGCTGCCGGCCTTGCTGCAGGTATATTTTTGACTCAGCGCTCAGGGTCAGATGCGCTGGCATTGCAGTCACGCACGCAGCAAGCTTTGCAGGCACAAGTCCGCGTGGACCTGGAGGCGCAAGTTGCCGAGGCTCTGGCGCGCACTCAGCAAGTGCGCAATGCGCTCACCATCGAGCAAGCAGCCCGCGCAGAACTCGAAAAAAGTCTTGCGGCCCTGCAGGAGGAGCTGGGTCGGTCCAGGGATCATTTGGCATTTTACGAACAACTTTTGCCGCCAGGTCCGCAAGGCGTAATCGCTTTGCGTGCTGTCGAACTCGAGAAACAGGATCAGACGCTTGCTTTCAGAGTTTTACTGATGCGCAGTGGGAAGCCAGGCGAACGTTTCAATGGTCGTCTGCAGTTTGTGGCGACTGGCCTTAAAGACGGCAAAGAGGTCACGGCAGTGTTGGGGCCCTCGCAGCGCGTACTGAATGTCGGCACTTCTAAAACCCCTCTCAACACGCTGGGTGCAGCGACGCAAGGAGAGGATAGTCTCAAGTTGAGTTTTGACCAATTTCAACGCAGTCAGGGTGTGCTTGCTTTACCGTCGGACTTTCAGCCAACCTCTGTGGTGGTGAGTATTTTGTCGGGTGACATTGTCCTTGCTTCACGCAAGGTTGATCTTTAGTTTCAGCGTAGAGTTGCGGTATAGTTGAGCAACTTAGTCGGGTATGTCCGACATCAGATTTATTTAGAAAGATGCCCTTTAGCAGGGCTGGAGCCAAACATGAGCACATTGAGCCAAACGGTTGATCTTCAGGCACCCCCTACGCCTATTCTGTTCACTGATTCTGCTGCGGCAAAGGTCAAAGACCTGTTGATTGAAGAAGGCAACGCCAACCTCAAACTGCGCGTGTTTGTTCAGGGTGGCGGTTGTTCGGGTTTTCAGTACGGATTCACGTTTGACGAGGACGTCAACGAGGATGACACGACCTTAGAAAAAAATGGTGTGGCCTTGTTGGTTGATCCGATGAGTTTCCAGTACTTGGTGGGCGCTGAGATTGACTACAAAGAAGACATCGAAGGCTCACAATTCGTCATTCGCAATCCAAACGCGACGACGACCTGTGGTTGCGGATCGTCATTCTCGGTCTAAATTGATGGCTGGCTAGGCTGGCCAGCAGGCACCCAATATGCGCTGACCAGCCGCCCCTGTGACGGCTGGGTTGCCTGCTGCCACACCATGTTGATGTGCCCAAGCGAGCCAGGCAAAAGCCAGCGCCTCGACATCCTGTGTGTCAATGCCAACGCTTTGCGTTGTTCGCACGGGGCATGGGATCAATTTTTGCAAGTCCAGCATGAGTGCCGTATTGCGCGCACCCCCTCCACACACCAAAACTTCTTGTACATCGCTCGCATACGTGCGTAAGCATTGTGCAACCGTTTCGGCGGTGAGAAGACGAAGGGTTGCCTGAATGTTTTGTTTTTCGGCGCCCGTGAGTGTGTCGGGCTGATGGGTATCCATCCCAAATTGTCTGAGACGTTTTTCGAGCCACTCACGATTAAACAGGTCTCTCCCCGTTGATTTGGGGGCGGGTTGTGCGAACCAGGGCTCTGAGTCAAGGAGCGCTGAAAGCAAGTCTCGATTAGGCTCTCCAGCCTTGCCCCAGGTGCCATCTTGATCAAAATTGCGTCCCGTGTGCTGCGCACACCACATATCCATCAGCACATTGGCGGGGCCCGTATCAAAGCCAAAGGGTGACTGCTGAGGTCTCAGGACGGTGATGTTGGCGATGCCGCCAAGGTTCACGATGACTCGCGTGTGCGATGCTGAAAAAATACCGGCATGGAAAATGGGTACAAGCGGTGCACCTTGACCACCAGCCGCCACGTCCCTGCTTCTAAAGTCAGCGATCACGCTGATGCCAGTGAGTTCGGCGAGAAGGGCAGGCGCATTCAGTTGAATGGTATAGCCCAAGTCAGGTCGATGCCTGACGGTTTGACCATGCGCCCCGAGTGCAGAGACCTGTTTGGGTGAAACCTCGGCCAGAGCAAGGGTATGGTTGACTGCTTGAGCGTATAGCTTCACTAAGGTGTTGGCAGCGAGTGCCGCGCGGCCAAGTTCGTCAAGACCGCTCGCATTTAGTGCGAGCATTTCTGCTTGGAGGGCAGGTGGAAAATCGATCGAAGATCGAGACAGCAAGGTCGGACGACCGTGCGAATCAAAACTCGCAAGCACAGCGTCAACGCCATCTAGGCTTGTACCGGACATGAGCCCTATGTAGAGCGAAGTCGCAGCCAAGAGGAAATAAATCCGTTAGCGAAGGGCAATACTGCTAGTTTCGGGCACGGCTTCCTGAAACTTAGCGAGCACTTGCAGTTGCTGCTTAAAGGGCGCCACAACTTGAGCGAATTGTTCGCGATGCTCATCGGCAAGCGGTTTGGCCGTTGGCATATTTGCCGTGGCCGTCAGAGGATCAATAGGCTTGTCGGCGACACGGAATTCGTAATGTAAATGGGGGCCGGTCGACCAGCCTGTCGAGCCCACGTAGCCAATCAAATCACCTTGAGAGACCTTCATGCCCGCCTTGAGGCCCGCCGCGAAGCGACTTTGGTGTGCGTAAAGTGTAGTGATCCTGCTATGGTGCTTTAGGATGACGACGTTGCCATAACCATTTTGCCAGCCCACGAAATCGACGGTGCCATCGGCTGTCGCATGAATCGGGGTTCCGGTGGGGGCGGCATAGTCAACGCCGGCATGGTGACCAGACCAAGCTTGTAAACCAGGCAGTTTGCGCATGCCAAAGGTTGAGCTGATGCGTGAGAACTTCAGTGAGTTTCGCAGAAAGGCGCCTCTTAAGCTTTCGCCTTCGAGGTTGTAGTAGCTCCCAGCTTCGCCATCGGGGCTAAACCAAACGGCGTTATAGGTCTTTCCATCGTTGATAAACTCAAGCGCCAACACGCGACCCGCACCAGCATTGCGACCACCGATCGTGCGAGTTTCGTATACGACGCGGAACTGATCGCCCGTACGCAGGCCACGCAAGAAGTCGACTTTGTTGCTCAGCACATCGGCCATTTGCAAAGTGATGCCATCGGGAATGCCAGCAATATCAGTCGCTGCGAACAAAGAGGAACGGATGGTGCCAACGGCGACTTCAACGTGTGTTTCTAGTGGCTGCAGGAGCTCTTCGGCTACAAACCCACCCTTGATGGCGGTGATTTGCAGTGTTTTTGCGATACCCGGGCCATTTGTTTCGGCATTAGGGGTATGGTAGTAACGCACCCACAACAGATCACCATTGTCATCCGTGGCGGCTTGAACCGAGCGACCGACAATCAATTTGTAGACTGAACGCGCTTTGGGCTCACGTGTCAGGAAGCTGAGTAAATTGGCGTCCGAAACGTCCAGACGCTTTAGAACAGTCGCAAGTGTGTCTCCAGAGCGAATACGCGTTTCCGTAATGTAAGGCGTTTCCTCTGCTGCCTGTTCGGTGACGATGGTTTCGGTTGGTGCGGGTACTGGAACAATATTCAGTACAAGATTTTGCTCTGGAGCGACTGGTTCGGTTTTGATCGCGGTATTTACACCGGATAAGCCAGTGGAGGCGTCCATGCTCGAGGGTTGCATGAAACCAAAGGCGACTGCACCCAACCCTAACACCAGGGCAGAACTGATCAAGACACCCCGCACCAAGCCTGAGCGACTCTCTTGCTGCCCGGACTGCGGAAAAGCCGCGGGGGCGAAGCTAGGTTTGGGTGTTGAGTGATTCTTAAAACGCATCAGGTGGAAATCCTCTGAACTGAGCTCGGTACTTGTTTACAGATAACGATGCTTAAACACCACACTCAGGCCGGATTTTGCGTGGCAGAGCAAGATTAGTTTGCGTATGATGTCAGTCTTGTAAAAAAGTATGTTAGCCGATTTCGAGCGATTCAACAGCTTTTTTTGTCACTTTCACCGATCAAATTGGCTTACTTCTTTTATGTTGACTTCAAAATACGCTATTACTACCGAAGTAGAGGCTAACTTACGGATAGTTGAGCGAGGGTGCGAAGAGTTGTTGGTCAAGACCGAATTTGCACAGAAACTCGCCCGCAGTCAAGCCACTGGAATCCCCCTCAGAGTCAAGCTGGGCTTGGATCCTACGGCACCTGACATTCATCTTGGGCACACTGTCGTGCTCAACAAAATGCGTCAATTGCAGAACCTTGGCCACACGGTCATTTTCCTGATTGGCGACTTTACTTCCATGATTGGGGATCCGTCGGGGCGTAATTCAACCCGTCCCCCCCTGACGCGGGAGCAGATTGAGGAAAATGCTCGCACTTATTATGCGCAGGCGAGCTTAGTGTTGGATCCTGCCCGGACCGAAATTCGGTACAACTCCGAGTGGTGCGATCCTCTTGGCGCGCGCGGGATGATTCAGCTGGCATCGCGCTACACCGTGGCCCGCATGATGGAGCGTGACGACTTTACCAAGCGCTTTAAGGCGGGCGTGCCAATCTCCGTGCATGAGTTTCTGTACCCGTTGATGCAGGGTTATGACTCGGTTGCGCTCAAGTCGGACCTGGAGCTCGGTGGTACAGACCAGAAATTCAATTTGTTGGTCGGTCGAGAGCTGCAAAAAGAATATGGACAAGAGCCCCAATGTATTTTGACCATGCCCTTGCTTGAAGGCACGGATGGGGTCGAAAAGATGTCCAAGTCCAAAAATAATTACATCGGAATCGGGGAGGCTCCAGAGTCGATGTTCGGCAAAATCATGTCGATTTCTGACACGATGATGTGGAAATACTTTGATTTGCTGTCGTTTCGTAGCCTCGAAGAGGTGGCTGCCTTGCGTGCAGAAACTGAGTCGGGCCGCAATCCCCGGGACGCCAAGGTGATGCTGGGTCAGGAAATCGTGGCGCGATTCCATTCGCAGGCGGCGGCCGAGGCCGCATTGGGGGCTTTTGAAGCGCGGTTCCGGGATGGTGCCGTGCCTGAGAACATGCCAGAAGTCACCGTTGCAGGCGCCCCAGTCGGGATTTTGAAGGTATTGCGCGAGGCCGGACTGGTGACCTCGGGTGCAGAGGCTCAGCGCAACGTTGAGCAAGGCGGTGTGCGGGTAAATGGTGATCGGGTCGAGGACAAGTCTTTGCAACTCGAAGCAGGGACTTATGTCATTCAGGTCGGAAAGCGTAAGTTTGTCCGCGTGACGGTCGCCTGATCTACCCTTTGTGGTCTGTGCCATCTTGGCCGGCGCATCGCAGTACACTATACCTATTCAGTTTTAGTCCTTTTATTTTGCCAGGATTCCTATGTTTGATCGCACACTCACGTTAGACCGCGTTGACCCTGAAGTTTGGTCCGCCATTCAAAAAGAAGATACTCGGCAAGAGCAGCATATTGAGCTGATCGCGTCGGAAAACTACGCAAGCCCCGCCGTCATGCAGGCCCAGGGTACGCAGATGACTAACAAGTACGCCGAAGGTTATCCAGGCAAGCGTTACTACGGCGGTTGCGAGTATGTGGATATTGTTGAGCAGCTTGCCATCGATCGCCTCAAGTCCCTGTTTGGTGCTGAGGCCGCAAACGTGCAACCGAATTCCGGCTCGCAGGCCAACCAAGCTGTGTATCTGGCTTTCCTGAAGCCAGGCGACTCCGTGCTGGGGATGAGTTTGGCCGAAGGTGGTCACTTGACACATGGCGCTTCGGTTAACGCTTCCGGCAAGCTTTATAACTTTCATCAGTACGGTTTGGATGCGAATGAGGTGTTGGATTACGACAAGGTCGAAGCGCTCGCCAAAACCCAAAAACCCAAGATGATCGTGGCTGGTGCGTCGGCGTATTCCTTGCGGATGGATTTCGAGCGTCTTGCACGTATTGCCAAAGACAACGGCGCCTTGCTACTGGTCGATGTGGCCCACTACTCAGGACTGGTGGCTGGCGGTGCTTATCCCAACCCCGTTCCACACGCTGACTTTGTGACATCCACGACGCACAAATCTTTACGCGGTCCTCGCGGCGGTGTGATTATGATGAAAGCCGAATATGAAAAGGCCATCAACTCCGCTATTTTCCCCGGCATTCAAGGGGGGCCGTTGATGCATGTGATCGCTGCCAAGGCGGTGGCTTTCCGTGAGGCTGCAACGCCAGAGTTCAAAGCCTATGCGGCGCAAGTGGTGAAAAACGCGCAAGTCTTAGCTGAAACACTGGTCAAGCGTGGTTTGCGTATTGTTTCTGGTCGGACTGAAAGTCATGTCATGTTGGTGGACTTGCGCGCCAAGGGCATTACGGGCAAAGAAGCCGAAGCCGTGTTGGGTGATGCACACATCACCGTCAATAAAAATACGATCCCGAACGATCCAGAAAAGCCCTTTGTGACGAGCGGGATTCGTCTAGGAACGCCTGCGATGACCACGCGCGGCTTCAAGGAAACGGAAGCGCAACTCACGGGCAATCTCATTGCGGATGTGTTTGACAATCCGCGTGACCCCGCAAACATTGCATCGGTGCGAGAGCGTGTGAATGCGCTGACAGCTTCTTTTCCGGTTTACCGTTAATCAGCGGGCAGCGCAGCGCGTTGCCCTGAGTATTTTGATCAAGGCGACTTCATGAAATGTCCCTTTTGCGGGCATGCTGATACACAGGTCATCGACTCGCGTGGCGCGGATGAGGGGGACTTTATCCGTCGTCGAAGGCGCTGTCACTCCTGTGATCGGCGATTTACAACCTACGAGCGTGCCGAGCTCGAGATGCCGACAATCGTCAAGAGAAATGGCAGCAGAAATGAGTACGATGCTTCTAAGCTTCGTGCAAGTTTGTCTTTGGCTTTGCGTAAACGTCCTGTCAGCACTGAAGAGGTTGACGCAGTGGTGGCTCGCATCGAAGAGCGCTTGCTGACCAGTGGGCAGCGTGAGGTGTCGACCGAGTTTTTGGGTGAGCTTGTCATGAATGAATTAAAAAAGCTCGACAAAGTGGCCTACGTACGCTTTGCCTCCGTTTACAAAAGTTTCGAAGACATCGGTGAGTTTGTCGAAGCGATACGCGAGATGCAGGGTCCTCCTGCACTGCGCAAAACTTGAATATGAAATCTTCCCAGTCTGTCGACGCACGCAATCCCGATCAAGACGTATTTTTTATGCGTCAGGCGCTCGCCCTCGCTGAAGGCGCGCTGTATGTACCGTCACCCAATCCACGTGTGGGGTGCATCATCGTCCGTGATGCACAGGTGCTGGGGCGGGGGGCGACGCAAGCGGTGGGTTCGCATCATGCAGAGGTGATGGCTTTACAAGATATGCGCGCTCGCGGCTTGACGGCCGAGGGTGCGACGGTCTACATCACGCTCGAGCCTTGCAGTCATCATGGTCGTACTCCACCCTGTGTCGATGCGTTGATTGCAGCGGGACCTGCGCGCGTCGTCTTTGCACACTTCGATCCCAATCCTCATGTGGCAGGGCGTGGAATGCGCATGCTGCGCGAGGCAGGTATCGAGGTCAATGTGGGGGTGTGCGCGGATCTTGCGCTCGCCATCAATCCGGGATTTGTTTCGCGAATGACACGAGGTATCCCGTATGTCTGGATGAAAATCGCCGCCTCGCTCGATGGACGAACCGCACTGTCTAACGGTGTTTCGCAATGGATCACAGGGCTGGAAGCACGTGCGGATGGACATCACTGGCGCGCAAGGAGTTGCGTGGTGCTCACTGGGATTGGAACGGTGCGCGCAGACGATCCTCAGATGACGGTCAGGCATGTGGCGACCGCGCGTCAGCCACGTCGAGCTGTGATTGATCCGGGTTTTGACATTCAAGAAGATGCCGCCATCCTCAAGGGTGAGGGGGCGATTGTTTTTACGGGCGATCAAAACGAAGAAAAGCGCGCGCGCTTGATGGATCGTGGCGTACAGGTGGTTTATGTGCCCGAAGACGTTGCGCCCTCCGACGGTGGTCGTCTGCGAAGACGCGTCGATATGCGCGCCATGATGCAATGGCTTGGCGAGCACGACGCGAACGAGGTCCATATCGAGGCCGGCTCGGGTTTGAATGGGGCACTCCTCAATGCTGATTGTGTCGATGAGTTGCTGGTGTACTTGGCCCCGACTTTGTTAGGGGAGGGTATGGGGATGGCTCAGTTACCAACGCTCACCAAGCTCGAGGGTGTGCAACGATTTGAGTTTATAGATCTCAAGCAACTCGGTCCTGATGTTCGTTTGCGTGCTCGTTTACCTGAGCACTGGCGCGAGTTGATGCAAAAAATCCATTTGACCGAACTCAGAACTGTATAGGTACTTAAATGTTTACAGGTATCGTCGCGGCCGTGGGTCGCATTGAAAAAATTGAACCTCTTGCAGGTGGTCAAGCCGATGCGGGTGTGCATCTGACGATTCATGCAGGCGGCTTGGATCTGAGCGATGTCGGTTTGGGCGACTCGATTGCAATCCAGGGTGCTTGCATGACGGTGGTCTCTAAGCATGCCGAGGGATTTGCCGTGGATGTATCGCGTGAGAGCTTGCGGCTGACGATGGGATTAGATGCGCAGGGGGCGGTCAATCTTGAAAAGTCTTTACGGGTTGGCGACCAGATCGGTGGTCATATTGTCTCAGGTCACGTGGATGGTCTGGGCGAGGTGGTGAAGTTTGAGCCTGTTGGTGAGTCTTGGGAGCTGGTTGTGCAAGCGCCTGCATCCTTAGGTCCATTTTTAGCCTACAAGGGCTCGATTACGGTTAATGGTGTGAGTTTGACCGTCAACCGTGTTGAGGACTTGGCGGGTGGGACGCAATTCAGTATTAATTTGATTCCGCACACGATTGCGGTGACGACTTTGCAGTATCTCAAGGTTGGCGAGAGGGTCAATCTCGAGGTGGATACGATCGCCCGGTACTGTGAGAGGATGCTCAACTATAAAAATATCGTCTGACCTTGATGGTAGGTGAGTGCTCGGCTTGTCTGCTCAGCCATTTTGACGCAATACTCTATATCGCGCCACTTTATTTGTCGTTATAATTTTATTGCGACAGTTAAATGGCGCGATATTTCTATTGACTGGTCTCATGGAGCGAAAGATATGCCACGATTCACATCGAAAGATGAGTTGAATCACTTGATCAAATTGATATCAGAGCACCAGAACGGTATTGGTATTCGTGCGCTATGGCAGCTCCTCGGAGGTGGCTTGCCGCTCAGAAGTTTGCAGCGGCGTTTGGCTAAGCTGATAGAGCAAGGGCAAGTGCAGATGACTGGGGAAGCACGCGCTGTGCGTTATTGCGTCATTCCAAAACTGGTCAATGCACCAATTGTAAGAAAGTTAAAACTCAAGGAGCACACTTCTGACGATGATGACGTCCCAACCTCAACAGAGGGCGAGCTGATTAAAGCCTACGTTCGCCAGCCTCGCCAGTTGCGCCTACCCGTCGGTTACAAGCTGCAATTTCTCGAGCAATACCATCCAAACCAAACTGCATACCTGTCGAAAGGTCTTCGCGATCAGTTGCACACCATAGGACGCTCGCCCGTAGGCCACACCCCTGCGGGCACCTTTGCCCGAGACATTCTTAATCGTTTGCTCGTGGATCTTTCTTGGGCGTCTTCACAGCTTGAGGGGAATACGTATAGCCGCCTCGATACCGAACGGCTGATTGAATATGGTCAAGCTGCTGAAGGTAAAGATGCGTTGGAAACGCAGATGATTCTGAATCACAAAGATGCGATTGAATTTTTGGTACGTCATCCCGACCATGCAAATCTGACGATGGACGTCATTATTTCGTTGCATGCATTTCTATCAGATAGTTTGATGGCCGACCCTTTATCCTGCGGTCGTATCCGCAATCGGGCGGTAGAAATTGGGGGAAGCGTCTATTTACCTGTCGCCTTGCCCCAAAGGATTGAAGAGCTGTTCGGTATTGTTATAGAAATGGCCGCGGAAATTCACGATCCGTTTGAGCAGTCTTTCTTTCTCATGGTGCATTTGCCTTATTTACAGCCTTTCGAGGATGTGAACAAGCGAGTGTCTCGACTGGCAGCCAATATTCCCTTTATCCGACATAACCTGTGCCCTCTATCTTTCATTGATGTGCCGCAGCAGGCTTATGCGGACGCCATGCTCGGCGTATATGAATTAAATCGTATCGAGCTGCTCCGGGATGTGTTTGTCTGGGCCTACGAGCGCTCATGTCAACAGTACGTAGCAGTGAAACAAAATCTCGTGCCGCCTGACATATTTCGGCTGCGCTATCGGCAGGCGTTAAGCGAAGTCGTCGCGGCCATCGTGCGTCACAATGAACCTGCGACTGTTGAAGTTGTTCGCCAGAGAACTCCTATCGCTGTCAAGAAGGAAGATCAAGAGCATTTCATCGAACTGGTACATGGCGAATTTAAAACCTTGCATCGAGGCAATGTCATTCGTTTTGGCATCCGGCCTTTGGAATTTTCTGCTTGGCACGAAAAGCACAACAATCAATCTTAGCGAATGCTGTCTTTTCCCCGTTAATGCTAGAATAGTGGGCTGCAGTGAAAACGGACAGGTGGCCGAGCGGTTGAAGGCGCACGCCTGGAAAGCGTGTATACGTTCAAAGCGTATCGGGGGTTCGAATCCCCCTCTGTCCGCCAGTAAATGCTTCAAGATCCGCATGAATAAACGACCTTGATAAACGGATCCAGTCCATCCCACCACCTGTCCCACCACTAAATGATGAAGAGCCGGCGGATCTACCTCCCGGGAATCAGCCCGCCGGCGAGGGGTATTGCACGGTCGGGGTGATGGTGCCCCGTACACCCAACTGATACGCCCTGCCCAAAAGCGTGTTGTACTCGTCCTCAGTGAGAAGCTGCTGACGGGTTAGGATGGTGCCCGACGTTCCGTTTGCGTCCCCGACGATCATCCAGCTGTAGTCCGGGGCGTAGTCGAGTATCCAGTAGTTGCCCGGCTCGTTCCGGTTGGGCTCGCCGGAGAAGCTCACGTTGAGGCGGGTGTTGAACTCGTTGACCGGCATGGCCGACCCTGTGATGCTCCACTCCGGGCCGCTGGGTCCGAAGGATTTGCCGGAATTCTGCACATTGATGCTGCCGTCGGGTTGGGGTGTGTAGACCGTTTTGACGCTTACGAGCACGACGGACGG
>JBIKOQ010000109.1:0-5702 GCA_044357955.1 Burkholderiaceae bacterium
AGCCGATCTGACCGTCGGTGACATGTTGCAAATGGTGGTCCAGGATCCCGCCACCAAAGTCATCATGCTTTACTCCGAAGGAATCAGAGAGCCTGCGGGCTTACTCGCAGGCCTCGATGCCGCGCGTCGCGCGCGCAAACCGGTTCTGATGATGAAAGTCGGTCGTAGCGCCGTGGGTAGTGCAGCCGCCCAGTCACACACCGCCTCGATCGCGGGAGACGATCGTGTCACCGACGCGGTATTGAAAGAGTTTGGTGTCGTTCGCGTACAAACGACCGAGCAAATGCTCGACATCGCCCGTCTCGCAACGCGCGGCATTTACCCCGCCAACAACTCGCTTGGTGTCATCACCGTCAGTGGTGGCGCTGGGGTCATCATTTCGGATGCTGCAGATGCAATCGGCTTGGTCATGCCAGAAATGCCTCAAGCTTCACAAGACCGCTTACGCAAGCTGCTGCCTTTTGCCGCTCCACGTAATCCCGTCGATGTCACGGCACAATTTTTAAATGAAATGTCTTTAATCAGTACGTTTACGGATGCGCTAATCGCCGAAGGCCAGTACACCTCAATCCTTGGGTTTTTTACCTACACGGGTGGCGCAGCGAGTGTCGCACCGCGCCTGCGTGAACAACTCAACATCGTACGCAGCAAACATCCCGACTGTATCTTTGTGTTGTCGCTCATGGCCTCACGCGAACAGATTCGCGAATACGAAAGCGATGGTTTTATTGTGTTCGAAGACCCTTCGCGCGCCGTCGTCGCGATCGAAGCGATGGGACAGTTTGGTCGCGCTTTTGCCAAGCCGCCTGGCCTGTCTGCACCTAAGCTTGCGCCGGTTAACTTGCCTGCGCAAAACTCCTCTGAGGCGCAAGCTAAAAAGCTGCTCGCGCAAGCCGGCATCGCCTCCGCGCCAGAGGAGGTTTGCGTTGAGGTCGAGGCCGCCGTCATCACTGCAAAAAAGATTGGCTTTCCCGCGGTCATGAAAATCGTCTCGCCCGACATCCTACACAAATCAGAAATCGGCGGCGTACTGCTCGACATCGATGATGAAGCCGCTGTGCGAGAAGGTTTTGCTTTGTTGATGCAGCGTGGCAAAACAGCTGCACCTCACGCAAGGCTAGAGGGTGTACTCGTTGCCAAACAACTCAAGGGCGGTGTCGAGTGCATCTTGGGCATTCATCAAGATCCCGTGTTCGGTCCGGTTGCAATGTTTGGACTCGGTGGGATTTTTGTAGAGATCTTGCAAGACGTTGTCCTGCATCGCTGTCCGTTTGGACCCGATGTTGCCGAAGACATGATTCGCTCGATCAAAGGCGCACCACTCCTGCTCGGTGCCCGCGGACGTCCTGTAGCGGATATCAAAGCTCTTGCCGAGATGCTCTCGCAACTCTCGGCCTTTGCCGTAGCCGCTGGTCCACGCCTACAATCCATCGACCTCAACCCCGTCCTCGCGATGCCGCAAGGACAAGGTGCGTATGCGGTGGATGCCGTGATTGAAGTCACACCCACTTGATTGATTTCAAATTACCATGAGCGAGATCCCATTGATCTCGCTCGCATTAAATTAATGAGAATATTTGTTAATTAATGCGTGTGCGATCATATTTCTAAGCTCACGGATTTTTACTAATTGGCTGGCATCTGCCCACCCGCGCTTTTCAGCGCGCTCAAGTGAATACTCAAGATGCTTGACCGCTAACGTGAGCCCAACAAGCTCTTCTTTGAGAAATTCAACATTTGCTTCACTCACAATCGAATGCCCTTTTCAAGAGCAATCTTTGCAAACGGTCTCTTGGTATCAGGGAAAATGGCTATATCAATTTTACTTCGCCTTAGGCACTTTACCCGTCATCGGCGGCATCAAAAAGTCAAAATCGACGCCTTTGTCAGCCTGAGTCACCGTCTCAAGGAACAGCTTGCGATAGCCACGCTGTGCGGTCGGGATCACGACAGGCTTGGCCGCGCGACGCTTGGCGAGCTCTTCGTCGCTCACGAGCAATGCGAGCTCACGATTTTCGACGCTTAGTCGGATGCGGTCGCCATTTTGCACATACGCCAAGGGTCCGCCAATCGCAGACTCCGGTGTCACGTGCAACACGATCGTGCCAAAGGCCGTGCCGCTCATGCGACCATCGGAGATCCGCACGATGTCCTTGACGCCTGCCTTAGCCAGCTTTTTAGGGATCGGCATATAACCCGCTTCGGGCATCGTCGCCCCCTTGGGGCCGATGTGCTTGAGCACCAAAATGTCTTCTGCCGTGACATCGAGATCAGGCAAATCAATTCGATTAGCCATATCCTCGAGGTTTTCAAATACCACCGCGCGACCCTCGTGCTCCATAAGCTTAGGATGGGCAGCGGATTGTTTGATAATCGCACCCCCGGGTGCGAGGTTGCCCTGCAGCACCGCGATACCACCCTGAGGATAGATGGGGTTGCTTGCGGTACGCACCACGTCTTGTTTGAAACCAGGACCTGCGTCTTCGATTTCCTCGCCGAGCGTACGACCGGTCACCGTCAAGGCATCGAGGTGCAATAAAGGTTTGAGTTCACGCAACAAGGTTGCCATGCCGCCTGCATGATGGAAGTCTTCCATGTAATGCTGACCTGAGGGCTTGAGATCCAACAACACGGGCGTGTCACGACCCATGCGATCGAGAGCCTTGAGATCCATTTCCAAGCCCATCCGACCGGCGATCGCGGTCAAATGGATGATGGCATTGGTTGAACCACCAATCGCAAGCAACACGCGCATGGCATTTTCAAATGCTTTTTCTGTCAGGACCTTGTCGATCGTCAAACGCTTGCGCGCGATCTCAACCGCCAGCGCACCACTTTGCTCAGCCACACGAATACGATCGGCAGTCACAGCAGGTGGGGAAGCACCACCCGGCACCGTCATACCCAGAGCCTCAGCAATACAGGCCATGGTGCTGGCCGTACCCATCACCGAGCAGGTGCCCACGCTCGCGACGAGCTGACTATTGACATCCGCGATTTCTTCGGCGTCGATTTCCTCGGCGCGGAATTTACCCCAATAACGACGACAGTCCGTACAGGCGCCTACGCGCTCACTACGATGCGAACCGGTCAGCATTGAACCCGTAATCAACTGCACTGCGGGTAGACCCGCTGAGGCCGCACCCATCAATTGCGCTGGGACTGTTTTGTCACAGCCACCAATCAACACCACGGCATCCATCGGCTGGGCACGCAACAACTCTTCGGTATCCATCGACATCAGGTTGCGCAAATACATACTGGTGGGATTGGAAAAACTCTCGTGAATTGAGATCGTCGGAAAATCCATCGGCAGACCACCGGCCAGCATGATGCCGCGCTTGACGGCTTCGATGAGCTGGGGCGCATTGCCATGACACGGGTTGTACGCACTACCTGTATTGGTGATGCCCACGACGGGACGCTCAAGTGCTGAGTCGGTATAGCCCGCACCCTTAATGAACGCCTTACGCAAAAACAAGGAAAAACCACGATCGCCATAATTGGCCAAGCCTTTGGACATCCCTTCGCTACTGGCGGCAGGATTGAGCGAATGGCCTTTGTTTTCTTTGTTCTTGTCGTCTGACATGGATCACACCTGAAAAAATTGGATGAAATAGCTGAATCAAATTAACTGCGATTAATTTCGTTGATTGGTGACGTTAAATTAGTTGAATCAAAGTGTACCGGGATAAATACCACCATCCAGCACAAGGTTTTGACCCGTCATAAAACCGGAACTCGCGCTGCACAAAAACGCGCATGCCTGACCAAACTCAGCTGTCGTGCCAAAGCGTTTGGCAGGAACTGCCGCCATACGTGCTGTCAAAATATCATCGATGGACTGACCTGTCTCACGAGACCGCACTTCAGCGTTTTGCAAGATGCGATCGGTGGCAAATGGACCGGGCAAGAGATTATTGATTGTCACGTTATGCGAAATAATTTGACGCGCCAGGCCCGCGACAAAACCTGTCAATCCAGCACGCGCACCATTTGACATTCCAAGGCTCTCAATCGGGTGCTTGACCGAGGCCGAGGTGATGTTGACGATACGTCCAAACTTGCGCGCAATCATTTTATCGACCGTTGCACGGATCAGCTCAATCGGGGTCAGCATGTTTGCATCCACCGCGGCGATCCAGTCCTCACGGCTCCAATCGCGAAAATCGCCTGGCTTGGGTCCGCCGGCATTGGTCACGAGAATATCGGGATCCGGACAGATCGCCAAGACCTTGGCACGACCCTCGGGTGTCGTAATGTCGGTGGCAACCGTTGTCACCTTGACGCCCGTCTCGGCGCGAATCGCTGAAGCAGCAACCTCAAGCGCCTCTTGACCTCTCGCGAGCATCACCAGCTCAACGCCCTCGCGCGCGAGCTGTTGAGCACAGCCCAAACCCAAGCCCTTGCTTGAGGCGCACACAATTGCACGACGACCACGAATGCCTAAGTCCATGTTTTGTCTCCAGAGTTTTTTAATTTATGTGGGTGATACTGCAGCTTAAATCAAAAGAGGTGTGCGAGTTTGGCCATGGCGCTCATCATTGCAACTAAAGCTGCGATTTGTGTGCCCATCATCCATATAAACTTTCTATCAACATCGCGGCGCAAGGACCCGAGGTCGCTATGTATCAGTGACATTGCGCTCTGCATCTCGGTGCGAAGTCCGCTGATTGAGCTGTTGAGCTCATTACGTAATCCCGAGATGGAGTGGTGCATTTCACTGCGCAAGTCAGAAACAGAATGATGCATGTCTGAGCGCAAATCAGCAACGGATCTTTCAAGATGATCCATTGATTTGTACGTCTGGATAGCGGTGACTTCTAATGTGGTGATTCGTTTTTCCATGATGTGATGGTAAAGGAGTCGCTCTGCACATTCAATCGTAAAACTCCGTATTTGAATGATGCTTGACTCACTTTTTTGTAAGTAATTATTTCTATGGCTAGAGCAATAATGAATGCGCGTAAAAACGGCGATACAACCCTGGAGTCGCATCGCCGCATTTACTCAACCTATCAACCTAAAACAAGAACTACCAATACAAATTAAAAAGGAATGTCGTCATCCATATCCGTCAGATTAGCGCCACTCGCCGCAGGCGCCGCTGGGCGCTGCGCCTGAGCTGCACGAGCTGCTGGACGAGGCGCGCTTTCGCCACCACCGCCGCCCATTGAGCCGCCGTCACCACCATCGCGACCGCCAAGCATTTGCATCTGATCTGCCACAACCTCAGTCGTGTACTGATCGACACCTTCTTTGTTTTGCCACTTGCGTGTTTTCAGACGGCCCTCGATGTACATAGGGCGGCCTTTTTTCATGTACTCACCCACCACCTCGGCCAGACGGTTGTAGAACACGACGCGGTGCCATTCCGTTTCTTCGCGGCGCTCACCTGTCGCTTTATCTTTCCAGCTGCTGGTGGTTGCAACGGACACGTTACAAATGGCGCCTCCGTCCGGGCTATAGCGGACTTCGGGATCACGCCCAAGGTTGCCAACGATTATTACTTTATTGACCGATGCCATGCCGATCTCCGTTTTAAAAAATGTATTGATTCATTCATGCCCGGTGGGGCTCGTTCCAGACGTCATCATCGCCTAACTGATCATTCAGCGCTAGACGCAAAACTACGCATTACAGACAGTTTACGGCACGTTTTGATAGGCATGCCAGTCTGCGGCGGCAAACCATTGTCGTAA
>JBIKOQ010000202.1:0-4196 GCA_044357955.1 Burkholderiaceae bacterium
TTCCTAGCCTCAAACCAGCCATCAATCAGCATTTTCGGGATAATCAATCCCAACGTCATCGCCATCACAATCAGAAAGACGGTGGTGCCATTAAAGACAACACTCGTCAACATTGTGAGAGTGGCATCAATGTCCGCGCGATAAACCTCGATCAGACCACTGGAGAGTTTTAAAACAAAAATGCCGGGCATCATCGGTATCACAGCACCAAAGGCGAGCGCGGCAAAGGGGAGTTTCAAGTATCTCGCCAAAATTGTGGTGATGGTGCCCACGATTAAGCAGGCGACGAACGCACCCAGCACCACTCCACCACCGTTTTCCAATATGAGCCAGCGAATCGCATGGCAAAACATACCCACCAAGATCGGTGCAATGAGGATCCGCCAGGGCAGAGAATATAAGGCACCGAAGGCTGAGACGGCGATGCCTGCAGAGACGATGTCAAGCCATAGGGGTACGGGATCTGTTAGTGTGCTATAGATTAACGAGCCGTTCGTGATCGTGAGACCCACCAGCAGTCCTGTACAGATCACCAAGAAAATCATGAGGCTATACGTAAAGCGCGCGATACCCAGGCTTAAGCGACCTCTCGCTAAATCGAGTGAAGCATTTAATATATGCGCGCCCGGCATCAGCATCATGCAGGGAATGATGTCTACAAATTGTAGTGGCATACCTGTAAAGAAATGTCGCGAGGCTCCACCCACCAGGCCCGCGACCGACGCTGCAACAAGAGGCTGCACGAATAGATTTTCACCTGCCAGAGCGCGGCGCAAGATCGCGCCTAACGCAGCCGAAAAAAATATTAAAGCAAGCGTAAGAGAGCTTGTGACGCCAAAAATCAAACCAAGCGCTGCTGCACCCAAGCCTGTCATCAACACAAAGCGCAGATAACTACTGGGTGGGAGGACTTCTATGGCCATGATTTCAACTTCCGCGCGAGACACTTCCTCTTCAGTTAAAGGAGAGGGAAGAGTGGATACGCGATCAATCAAATGGGTCGTTTGAGAGACCTTGTTCATCGCAACGCCAGTCGGCCGAACATGAACAGATACATCGCGCCATGGCGTGGATGGTTCCGCAGACAAAGGTCTAAATCGCAGAAGAATAAAATCCCACTGTGGCAAGACGACTACCTCGTAACCAAACGCACGCGCCAATCGCGTGGTCTCCTGAATCACGCGTTGTGTCGTTTGGCCATTCGTATGAAGCAGTGCCGCTGCCCGAAGGATGCACGCGATGCGGTCAGTCACCATAGACGGGTTTGTAGGCTATTTCTTTGATGTGCGCAGCAATATCCGTTGGTCGATCTACACGCGCCAAGCCTTGATCAAAAACATAAGTTGCAACTTTCGCAGCGGTATGCAGCGAAGCCTCAAGAATCTGTGACTGCGGAGGGTAAATGAGACCTGAATTCAGATCCTCTTGTGTGACTTGTTCAGCAACAGCCTTGGCGGCCACGATAAACATTTGTTGAGTCACACGCTTGGATTGTGTGGCGAGAACCGCCATCCCCATGGCCGGAAAGATATAAACGTTGTTACCTTGACCGGGAACAAACGTTTTGGCACCCAGTGTCACTGGATCAAAGGGGCTACCGCTGGCAAAAATAGCCTTGCCGTTGGACCATGTGTAGGCTTCTTCGGCCGTGCATTCGGAGCGTGAAGTCGGATTGGAGTAGGGAAAGATAATCGGCTGAGCATTGACCTTTGACATGGCCGTGATCACAGCTTGGTTAAAGAGTTTAGGTACTGTGCTGACCCCTACAATGCCGTTGGGCTTGATGGCATTGATCGCATCGACAAATGATTTGCAAGGCGTATGCTGATGGGCAAAAGGTTTTTGAAAATCCGCTAAATCGGTGCGTGTGGACTCCACCAGTCCGTTGATGTCAAACAACCAGTTTCGACCGCGCGCTTCTTCGATGGTGAGGCCTTCCATGACCATGGCTTCGCTAATCAGCTCGGCGATGCCCGTTGCGGCAGATCCTGCACCCATAAAGAGAAAGCGCTGATCGGTCAGTTTTTGACCTGTAATGCGCAGGGCGGCATACAAGCCGGCCAGTGCGATACCCGCCGTTCCTTGGATATCATCGTTGTAGGTGCAGATTTTGTCTTTATAGGTCTCCAGAATCGAGACAGCATTGAAATTTGCGAAGTCTTCCCACTGCAAGCAACATGTTGGATAAAGCGTTTGTACGGCATCGACAAATTCTGCGATGAAGGCATGGTACGCATCCCCACGCACGCGCTGCTGGCGCAAACCAAGGTAGAGCGGGTCATCCAACAACGACTGGTTGTTGGTGCCTACGTCCAGAGTAATGGGTAGTGTGAGCTCAGGAGGGACGCCAGCGACCGCGGTATAGAGGGCAAGCTTACCGATTGGGATCCCCATGCCGCCCACACCCAGATCACCCAGGCCGAGAATGCGTTCGCCATCTGTGACGACGATAAAACGAATGTCTTTTTGTGGCCAGTTTGACATCAGTTCTTTTAGACGTCCTTTAGCACTGATAGGCAGATAAAGTCCACGTGTCGAGCGGAAAATGTGATCAAACTTTTGACAGGCCTCACCCACAGTCGGTGTATAAACAAGAGGCATGAATTTGGCGGCATCGGACATCAGCACCGCATAAAACAGTGTTTGATTACGACTTTGCAAATCCATTAGAAACAAATAGCGCTGTAAATCTGTGTCGAGCATATCAAGCTGCGAATGAACTCGAGCCATCTGAAGCGCTAGGGTATCGACCCCAGGAGGTAAAAGCCCCTCCAGACCCGCCGCTTTTCTTTGCGCTTCGGTAAACGCCGTGCCGCGGTTCACGAGTGAGTCGTGCAGAACGGCATAACCTGTGTTTTGAATAGGGGTCGACATCTGGGGAGCTCCGAACGCAAAATTTTTATTTTCAACAAAATGTTAAATAAAAACCTCTTTAATGCTAGCAGATTTTGATGACGGTTTTTAACGAATAAACTTTAAAGTTTCATCGGTACTAGCGACCTGGCAGTAAATCCAATTGATGGTTTTAAGTTCATTGTCGTGTAACGCATCTGTGGCTGCTGCGCAGGCATCATGACAGACGATGACGTCAAAACTTTCATCAGCGAGGCTTCGAACCGTGCTCGAGATACACTGATCCGTAAAAATACCGGCACAAATGACATGCTGTATGCCTAGGTTGTTGAGTATGAGCCGCAGATTTGTCCCTGTCAGTGCACTATCGGTTGTTTTCAACACCACGATTTCTTCGGGCTTTGGTGCGAGGGCATCGATGATTTGACTTTCCCAATCATTTTTGGGCAACAGCAAATTATTAAATCCTGGCTTGCGTTGTGAGAGAGAGCGATCGCGACCATCGGGAGTCTGACAGGCGATACGAGCATGCAACACGTTCATATCCTTTGACCGACACGCGTGGATCAAGCGTTGAATGTTAGGAATGACTTTTTGGTGCATTCGCCTCATGAAGGGCGCCCAACGTTCACGCTCTACGAAGTCCTTGGATTCGGTCAGGTAGGTATTTTGCACATCGATGACTAACAAAGCAGTTTTAGCAGCATCAAGCTCAAGGTCGTCCGGAGTAGGTGCCTGTTCGTAATAGAAAGAGCGGTAAGCTGTTTTCCAACTTTCTTGAGTCATGCATTTCTCCTGATGCTTAAACGTATCACATTGTTTACTGAGGTTGAATATTCTTACTCCGGATAAGCCGTTCCCATTTCGCTGTGTCTTTGGCTAATAACTCAGCCAATTGCTGCGGTGTCGATGCAGCGGGTTGCGCGCCAGAATTGGCTAAACGCGTTTTAACCGCATCATTGGCAAGGACGCGCGCGATTGCCTGATTCAGGCGATTTATTTCAGCGGGAGGAGTGGCTTTTGAGGTAAAGATCGCATACCAGTTGTCAGAGTCAACGCCCTTGATACCCATTTCTTCGAATGTTTTGACATCTGGCAAAAGGGGATGACGTTGTGTTGCTGCTAGGCCAACAGGTTTGAGCTTACCTGCTTTGACGTTGTTGATCAGACCGGGGATGTCACCAAAAAATCCGTCCACATGACCTGCCATCACATCCGTAATCGCTGGTGCTGCGCCTTTGTACGGTACATGGACTAAATTCGCACCGGTCGTATCGGCCACTTGCTCCATCGCAAGGTGAGGCACGCTGCCAGCCCCCGAGGACGCCATCGTAGTGCGCTGT
>JBIKOQ010000110.1:0-5674 GCA_044357955.1 Burkholderiaceae bacterium
GCAGTCAGATCGACTCTGGCTCGCAGTGGTGGCCGTGTTGTTCTCGTTGATCGGTGCCTTTTATTACTTGCGCGTCATCAAGGTGGTGTATTTCGACGAACCCGTCGAGCCAGTGACACCTGTGCCTGCGATGGGTTTGGTGCCAAACGGATTGTTACTCATCAATGGTTTGTTGGTGCTCATTCTTGGTTTGATGCCGGGCGCGTTGATCGCCTTGTGTCTGCAGGTGATGCACATTACGCTTTCTTACTGAGGCCTCTGGCATGCTGTGCATGCTAGTTGTTCTCCAAAGAGGTCATGATCGATGAATCAAACAGCGGCAATCTGGTTGTTGATTGTTTTAGCGTGTGTCGCAGCAAATTTACCGTTCATCAATGAAAGGTTGTTTGCAGTCTTTCCGATCAAACAATTTGCCAAAGGCATCAAGCCTTTTTGGGTGCGCGTGTTTGAATTTTTAGTTTGGTATGGCGTCATCGGATTGCTTGGTATGTTGTTTGAGCGCATGATTGGCAACAGCTTTAACCAGCGCTGGGAGTTTTACGTCACAGCGCTGAGTTTATTTGTTGTCTTGGCATTTCCCGGCTTTGTGCTGCGCTATCTGCTCAAGCGCAATTAGGCATTGCAGGCTTAATTCTCAAACCAATTCAACACGCCATCGAGGCCTGCGACATTGAGCGCATAGCGCGCCTGCGCACGCACAACGGGCTTGGCCCGATAAGCGACCGAGTATCCGGCTAATCCAAGCATTTTGAGGTCGTTTGCGCCATCGCCGATCGCGATGATTTGCATGGGTTTGGCTCCAAGGGCATGCGCGAAGGCTTGCAAGGTATCAGCCTTGCCTTGCGCATCTAAAATCCTGCCTTTGACCTGACCCGTCAGGACACCGTCGTTCTGCTCAAGAACGTTGGCGTGAGCAGCATCAAGGCTGAGGAGGTTTTTAAGCTTTTCGGTAAAAAACGTAAAACCACCAGAGACGAGTAGGACTTTCAAACCTGCTTGATGTGCGGTTTTAACGAGCTGCTCGGCGCCGGGATTTAAGCGAAGTTTTTGCTCGTAGACGGCTTGAAGAACATCGGTCGATAAGCCTTTTAAAAAGGCGACGCGACGAATCAGACTTTCAGAAAAGTCCTTGATCTCTCCTCGCATCGCGGCTTCGGTAATACTGGCAACCTGCTCCTTGACACCGCCGAATGCAGCGATTTCATCGATGCATTCAATGTTGATCAGGGTGGAGTCCATATCCATCGCTAATACTTTACAGTCGGTCAGACGTGCCCCCGCTGCGACGTAGGCGCAATCGACATTGACGCGTTCGCCCCATAGCCGCACTTCTTCGCGGATGGAGGCCTCAGCGTTCACACCTAAAATGCGAGCGGCCGTCGTGCCGAGACGTTGAACCCCTGAGGCTTCTGCAATCGCCGCAGCGTGTTCAATCAACTCCCCTGAGAGGGCTGGCGACTGTATGACAAGGTTTTGAGTGGTCATAGAAGCTGTGATAAATGATGGGTCATTGAGGGGGTGAGGTTTTAACAATCCAACGCTTTAATGTAACGCTCTAATGTAACGCCCTAAGAATGCCACGCGTCGCGTCGAAACGTGCGGTGACATCGGCGGCTTTAATATCAACACGCAGTTTGTCCTGTCCTGAAAAGCGAATATGGCGCTGTTTTTGAACGAGTTCAATCAGTTTAAGCGGATCAACCGGAGTATTTTGTTTGAAATGCAGGACGATTTGTGTCTCGCTTGCATCGATTTTTTGTAATCCTAGTGGTAGACCCAATAGTCTGAGTTTATGCGTTGAAATCAAGGTGCGGGTAGGTTCTGGGAGTTTGCCAAACCGATCAATCAACTCTTCTTGGATGGTAATGAGATCGTCGTCGTTCTTGGTGTTTGATAGACGTTTATAAATGGACAGGCGCGCGTGCACATCGCCGCAATAGTCGGCCGGCAACAGGGCAGGTGCATGCAGGTTGACTTCGCAACCTGCGCTAAAGGGTGCGTCTAGGTCGGGTTCGACACCAGCTTTCAAGGCGCGGACAGCCTCGTTGAGCATGTCGTTGTACATGGAGAAGCCGATTTCCTGAATGTTGCCGGATTGAGACTCTCCCAGAACCTCACCGGTGCCACGAATTTCGAGATCATGCATGGCCAGAAAGAAGCCAGAACCGAGCTCCTCCATCGCCTGAATGGCTTCGAGTCGTTTCTTGGCATTTTTTGTGATTGCGTCTTCGCCAGGCGTCATCAGATAGGCATAGGCTTGATGGTGCGAGCGTCCGACACGACCGCGTAGTTGGTGTAATTGCGCAAGTCCGAAACGGTCAGCTCTGTGAATGATAATGGTGTTGGCACTCGGCACATCAATACCGGTTTCAATAATCGTCGTACAAAGCAGAACGTTGAAACGTTTTTGATAAAACCCCTTCATGACTTGCTCAAGGTCGCGTTCGCCCATTTGGCCGTGTGCCACGGCAATCCGGGCTTCGGGCACGAGTTCTTCGAGCCGGGCGCGTCGGTTGTGAATCGTATCGACTTCGTTGTGCAAGAAATACGCCTGTCCACCGCGCTTCAGTTCGCGCAGTAACGCTTCGCGCATGGTGCTGTTGTCTTCGCGACGAACAAAGGTTTTAATCGCGAGACGTTTTTGCGGTGCGGTGGCAATGACAGAAAAGTCACGTATGCCTTCGAGAGACATCCCCAGGGTACGAGGGATCGGGGTCGCGGTGAGCGTCAGTACATCAACCTCGGCGCGTAAGGACTTGAGTGCTTCTTTTTGTCGCACACCAAAGCGGTGCTCCTCGTCGATGATGACCAAGCCTAGGCGCTTGAACTGTACATCCTTAGACAGAATTTTGTGGGTACCAATGACGATATCCACGGTGCCGTCTGTGATGCCTTCGATCGCACTTTTGATTTCTTTGGCGGAACGAAAACGCGATAGCTCGACGACCTTGACGGGCCAGTCCGCGAAACGATCTGCGAATGTCTGGGCGTGTTGTTCGGCAAGGAGTGTGGTTGGGCAGAGCAGTGCGACCTGTTTGCCATTGGCAATGGCGAGGAAAGCTGCGCGCAAGGCGACTTCGGTTTTACCAAAGCCGACATCGCCACAGACCAAACGATCCATCGGACGACCCGAGGTCATGTCTTCGATCACGCATTGGATCGCGGCCGCTTGATCGGCGGTCTCGTCAAAGCCAAACCCCTCGGCGAATAAATCGTAATCAGAAAGCGGGAGTTTGAAGGCAAAGCCTTGACGTGCTGCGCGTTTAGCGTAGAGGTCCAGCAGCTCTGCTGCGGTATCGCGCACTTGCTGGGCGGCTTTGCGTCGTGCCTTGTCCCATTGGCCGGAGCCCAGCAGATGCAGGGGTGCAGACTCAGAGTCGGTGCCACTGTAGCGGGCAATCACATGCAACTGCGATACAGGAACGTAGAGCGTGGTTTTATTGGCGTATTCGAGAAAGAGAAATTCCATCTCGCCTTCGCCCATGTCCAAATTGACCAGGCCGTGATAACGACCGATACCGTGCTGTGCGTGGACGACGGGATCGCCTTCGCGCAGTTCGGAAAGATCCCGCACCATTGCTTCGACGTTGCTGGCCCGCTCTTGATCGCGTTTGCCCCGTCTGGCTGTGCCGCCGTGGCCCGGGTAGAGGTCGTTTTCGGTTAAAAATAATAGACCTTGAGCCGGAACGGCGAACCCCGTTGTTAGGGGGGCGACTGTTATGCCAAAGTGTGCATCCCCTTCGAGAAATAGCGCAACCGATTCAGTTTGAGCATCGGGTGCAAGGCGATGCTCTGCCAGCATTTGCACGATGGTTTCACGCCGTCCATGTGAATCCGTACATAACACAATGCGTCTGGTGTGATCGCCGCCCTGGGCGTCGCTCGAACGGGTTGAGCGTGTTGATCGCGTCAGCAGTTCGCGGAGTTTGGCGAGAGGATCTTCGGCTCGCCTAGAAATGCCAATATCGGGTGCAGCGGCAAAATCCGGGTGTGTATGGTCAGCAGTGAGTGCGAGTCTGGGAAAAGCTTTGAGGTGCTCGAACAGTGTTTCATTATGTAAAAACAGCGCCTCTGGGGGAAGAACCGGACGCTCGCGATCGCTTTTTAAAAAGTTGTAGCGTGTCGCCGTATCCTGGGTAAAACGCCGCATGGCATCGTCGATATCGCCAAGCGTTACGATGATGGTTTCGGTTTTTAAATAATCAAAGAGCGTGGCGGTCTGTTCAAAAAACAGGGGCAGGTAGTATTCGACCCCTGCGAACGGGATGCCATTGCCCATATCTCGATATGGCAAGGCGCGTGAGGGGTCTCCTTCGAAGACTTCGCGGAAAGTCGCCCGAAAATGATTGCGCGCGGCTTCGTCCATCGGAAATTCGCGTCCAGGCAAGAGCTGGACTTGACCGACGGGGTAGAGGCTGCGTTGTGTGTCGATATCAAAGGCCCGGATCGACTCGATCTCGTCGTCGAATAAATCAATGCGGTAGGGAACGACCGATCCCATGGGGAAGAGGTCAATCAGACTGCCCCGAACGCAAAATTCGCCCGGAGCGGTGACCTGTGAGACGTGCGCATAGTTGGCGAGCGTCAATTGCTGACGTAGAGCGTTTTCGTCGAGCTTATCCTTTTGTTTAAATGAAAACGTATAGGCTGCGAGAAAGCTTGGAGGCGCGAGACGATACAGCGCCGTGGTAATGGGTACGGTCAGGACATCGACTTCGCCGAGCATCAAGGCGTGCAGCGTGCGCAGGCGCTCAGAAATCAAATCCTGATGGGGGGAAAAGCTGTCATAAGGCAGTGTTTCCCAGTCCGGCAAGGGACGGACCCTAAGGGGCGGGGAGAAGATCGGAATTTCCTCGGCCAAGCGCTGCGCCTCGAGCGGCTCAGCTGTCAGTATGACAAGCGTCTTGCCACTAGCGCGGGCAAGCTCTGTCAACAGCCATGCATCGCCGGATCCGGCGGGTGTGGGTTGAGCAAAACGCAGACCGGGCTTGAGCGAGGCGAGTAGGGTAGAAACAGAATGAGAAGCAGCCGACATTGACAGTGAATCGCAGGAGTGATCGCGCATGAAAAAGCGCAAGTAATGCGCGACGGGGCGGTGTTTATGACACCGAATAAAACATTGATTATAAAATCAAGCGCATATGATGCCTTCTAAGCCCCCTTTTGATGTTCCGTTTCGCATTGTCGCCATCGTTCCTGCGGCCGGTATTGGTGCGCGGGCGCTTAGTGTCGATCACGCGCAAACGCCCAAACAATATCGCCTGCTAGCTGGGCAAGCGATGCTTAGACACTCGGTGCAGGCTTTATTGGCGGACCCAAGGATTCAAGAGGTTCGGGTCGCCGTAGCCCCTGGCGACAACGAAGCCGAGACGGTCTTGTCTGGCTTGCCAAGAACACAATGCTCGCCTTGCGGTGGTGAGACGCGCGCGCAAACCGTTTTAAATGCGTTAAACGAGGCGCAGCTGGCTCCCGAGGACTGGGTCTTGGTGCATGACGCTGCACGCCCAGGTTTGCCGCTAGAGGCCTTGGCGCGCCTGATGGATGCCTGCCTGGCGGACGGCGTCGGTGGATTGCTGGCGATGCCAGCGGCCGATACACTCAAAATGGCGCAACCAGAAACGGCGAAGGTGGTCCGAACAGTCCCCCGCGAAGGACTTTGGTTGGCTCAAACACC
>JBIKOQ010000111.1:0-5669 GCA_044357955.1 Burkholderiaceae bacterium
GAGCGTGCGCATCAAGTCAAGCGCGTCCTCACCATGCTCACGCACCATGAACTGTTTTTTATGTAAACCAATGCCATGTTCACCCGTACAAGTACCATCCGCGTCAATCGCCTGGGTCACCAACTGATAGTTCAAGCGTTCAGACTCCTGCCACTCGCTCTCGCTGTTGGGATCAAGCAACATCAGCACATGGAAATTTCCATCACCAACATGTCCCACAATCGTGCTTGGGAAACTGACCTTTGACAATGCCTCTGTGGCAGCATCAATACACTCGGCAAGTCTGGAAATAGGCACACAGACATCGGTCGTACTGGCCTTACAACCCGGACGCAACTGCAAGCCTGCAAAATACGCATTGTGGCGCGCAGTCCAAAGTCGATTGCGATCCTCGGGACGTTCAGCCCACTCAAAGTCCATGCCACCACAATCCTTGGCCAACTCTTGCACAGTCTGAGCCTGCTCTTTAACGCTGGCGTCGCTACCGTGAAATTCAAATAATAAAAGTGGTGTTTCGCGCAAGGTCAGTTTGCTGTAAAGATTGCTCGCGCGCACGGCATCCGCATTCATCAACTCAACACGTGCAACAGGGACGCCAAGCTGAATCGTCTGGATCACGCATGCAACGGCCTCATGCACGCTAGCAAAATTACAGACCGCTGCGCTGACGGCCTCGGGCTGAGGATACAGTTTTACGGTGACTTCTGTGATCACACCGAGCGTACCCTCGCTGCCTACAAACAGGCGCGTCAAATCGTAGCCTGCAGATGATTTTCTCGCTCGGCGCGCAGTCCGAATCACATTGCCTTGCGCCGTCACAACGGTAAGATTCACAACGTTTTCACGCATCGTTCCATAACGCACGGCATTCGTTCCCGAAGCACGCGTGGCCGACATTCCACCTAGCGAAGCATCGGCACCTGGGTCAATCGGGAAAAACAAACCCGTATCTCGAATCTGTTCATTGAGTTGTTTGCGCGTCAAACCTGCCTGCACCGTGACCGTTTGGTCCTCCGCATGCAGGGCGACAATCTTGTTCATCCTGGTCAGATCCAGGCTAATGCCTCCTTGAACCGCCAAGATATGGCCTTCTAGGGATGAGCCAGAACCATAGGGAATCAGCGGCACACCATGTTTGTCGCACAGCTTGACGACCGCAACAACCTCCTCGGTACTTTCAGCAAATACCACCCCATCGGGCAACATTGACGGATATGGTGACTCATCGCGGCCATGATGATCTCTGACAGCATTAGCCATAGAAAAACGATCACCAAACCGAGCTTTCAACTCGGTGATCATTTCCTCAGGAAGCGGACAGCGCAAAGATTGAATATCGTGTGGTGCGTTCATATCAAAAAGCCCTTTGGTTTGACCCAGTCGATTGGGTTGAGCAATCGCGCTCCTGCTCGTTGCTACTGCTCGTTTTTAAGCAAGGTGCGACGACGCTCACGAACAGAGTCAGCCAGCCCCTCAAGAACCTTGACCGAGCTATCCCAGTCGATGCAACCGTCTGTCACACTCTGCCCGTAAACAAGGGGCTGGCCTGCGATCAAGTCTTGTCGGCCCGCGACGAGGTGGCTCTCAATCATCAGACCCATCACCCTTGTCTCGCCTTGCGCAATCTGTGAACCGACATCTGCACACACTGCAGGTTGATTTTCTGGTTTTTTATTGCTGTTAGCGTGGCTGGCATCAATCATGACGCGTTGCGCCAGTCCTGATTTAGCCATTTCGTCACAAGCAGCCTGCACACTGGCTGCATCAAAGTTAGGCGCTTTGCCCCCCCTCAGAATGACGTGACAGTCTTCGTTGCCGAGCGTCGACACAATGGCCGAGTGACCTGCTTTTGTGACAGACAAAAAGTGATGCGGCTGCGAAGCAGCCTTCATGGCATCGACAGCAATGCGGACATTTCCGTCTGTACCGTTTTTAAAACCCACAGGGCAAGATAAACCAGAAGCCAGCTCGCGATGCACTTGACTCTCAGTCGTGCGAGCACCAATGGCGCCCCAAGAGACAAGATCAGCGATGTACTGCGGCGTAATCATGTCTAAAAACTCACAGCCTGCGGGCAAACCCATTTCATTAATCTCGAGCAACAAGCTACGAGCCGTCCGTAGACCTTTGTTGATGTTAAAACTGCCATCGAGCTCAGGGTCATTAATCAACCCTTTCCAGCCTACTGTCGTACGGGGTTTTTCAAAATACACACGCATCACAATTTCAAGCTCACCGCTTAAGCGATCGCGCTGCGCTTTGAGTTTTTTTGCATACTCGATGGCGGCTTTAGTGTCGTGAATTGAACACGGTCCGATCACGACCACTAAACGATCATCCATACCATGCAAAATACGATGTAACGACTGCCGCGTCTCGAACACGAGAGAAGAGACTTCGGGCGTGCAGGGATTTTCACTCATCGCATGCGAAGGTGGAGCAAGCTCCTTGATCTCGCGGATACGCAGGTCATCGGTATTGTGTGGCACAACTCACTCCTAAAACGTAAAACAAATCGATTAAAAATTAGATAAAACTCAGGCAGTACCACCAACGGTCAAGCCTTCCATCTTGATCGTCGGCATGCCGACACCGACGGGTACACTCTGGCCTTCTTTGCCACAGGTACCCACGCCGCTATCAAGCTTCATATTGTTGCCGATCATGCTCACGCGATTCATCGACTCCGGACCACTACCAATCAAGGTCGCACCTTTGATGGGATAAGTGATACGACCATTTTCGATCATGTAGGCTTCGGACGCTGAAAACACGAATTTTCCGCTTGTGATGTCAACCTGACCACCACCAAAATTTGCGGCATAAATGCCTTTTTTAACGGAGCTAATCATTTCTTCTGGCTCTTCACGTCCAGACAACATAAAAGTATTGGTCATGCGAGGCATGGGTAAATGCGCAAACGATTCGCGACGTCCGTTTCCGGTGACGCCTGTTTTCATCAGACGCGCATTTAAGGTGTCCTGAAGGTAGCCGCGCAAAATACCGTCTTCGATCAGCACATTGCGCTGCGTGGCGTTACCTTCGTCATCGACGTTTAAAGACCCGCGTCGACCTTCGATCGTGCCATCATCGACGACGGTCACCCCTTTGGATGCTACGCGTTGGCCCACCTTGCCAGAAAAAACACTCGAACCTTTGCGGTTGAAGTCACCCTCCAACCCATGACCTACAGCCTCGTGCAGCAAGATACCGGGCCAACCCGCCGCCAGTACCACGGTCATCTCCCCCGCAGGCGCCGGGCGGGCGTCTAGGTTCACCATCGCCTCGTGTACCGCGGAGTCAACGTACTGGCGTAACGTCTCGTCGGAGAAGTACTCAAGTCCAGAACGACCGCCTCCACCCGCATTGCCGGTTTCTCTGCGCCCATCACGCTCAACCACAACAGATAGCGACAAACGCACCAGAGGACGGACGTCCGCAGACAAACGGCCATCGCTACCCGCAATCATGACAACGTCATACTCCATGCCAAGACTCGCCATGACCTGCTTGACATGAGGATCCTTGGCCCGAGCCATTTTCTCTACACGCTCAAGCAAGCCTACTTTGTCAGGTGCCGTCATGGTCAACAAAGGGTCGACCGGTGGGTACAAGCTTGGAGCACGAGCACGTTGAGCCGCTGAGACGCGGGCCTTTCCAGCCCCCTGGCGTGCAATGCTGCGCACGGCATGCGCTGACGATAACAGCGCCTCGGGTGACAAGGTATCTGAGTAGGCAAAGGCTGTTTTCTCACCCGCCACTGCACGAACACCCACGCCCTGGCTAATCGAAAAACTGCCCGTCTTGACGATCCCTTCTTCGAGACTCCAACCTTCGCTACGTGTGTATTGAAAGTAGAGATCTGCATAATCGACCTTGTGCGTAAAAATGTCTCCGAGCGCACGGTTGATATCGGAGTCGCTTAAACCCCAAGGGTCAAGCAACAGGGATTTAGCGGTGGAGAGTGCAGCGATGGCAGGATCAATCAGTTTCATTTATCAGCAAATAAGGTTCGATGCGAAAGTGCCGGCAGGGATTGACGGACTTCTATTAAACGTTGAGGCTCTATCGTACCGCTTACGATACCCTCATGCTCAGGTAACACCTCTAGGATATCTCCCCAAGGGTCAATCAACATAGAATGTCCCCAGGTGCGACGTCCATTTTCGTGCTGTCCACCTTGCGCAGGTGCTAAAACGTAACACTGATTTTCAATCGCGCGGGCACGAAGCAAAATCTCCCAATGGGCTTTTCCCGTCGTATAGGTAAAAGCTGAAGGCACCAAAATCAAGTCCACTTGCCCCATGGCTCGATATAGCTCAGGAAATCTGAGGTCATAGCAAATGGATAAGCCTAAGGTTATATCCGGCGTCTGAAGACGAGAAACTTTTCCTCCCGCCAAAATAGCCCGAGACTCATCGTAGCTCTCTTCGCCTCGAGCAAAACTAAATAAATGTATTTTGTCGTAACGCGCAATTTGTACGCCATTAGGATTATATACAAGCTGCGAATTAAATACCCGCCCCGCATCGGGTGAGACCAGCGGCAAACTACCTGCCGATAAATAAATATGATATTTTTTTGCAGTACTCGATAAAAAATCTTGAATCGGCCCTGACCCTTCCATTTCAGCCACAGCAAGTTTATCGGTTTCTTTTTTACCCATTAAACAAAAATATTCTGGCAACACAACAAGCTGCGCCCCTTGCTGGGCGGCCTTTGCAACCCAATGTCCAGCAATCTCGATGTTGCGCTCGACACTGGCTGTCGAGACCATTTGAACCGCCGCTACCTTGAAGGAGGCACCTAAGCAGTTGGTAGGCGAATCAATTAAACGGGTATTCAGTGGCATATTAATTTCCAAATTTACACTTAATTAAATTAAATTAAACACGTTTAGCGATCACTCGTATGATTTTTCCTATTTTTATGTATAAAATGTAAAAAATAATAAATTTAATAATGAGTACTTTGTATTTTTCTTTAAAAGGTATGGATATGAGTCGTCAAAATTACACCAGTCAGCAAGCAAAGATTCATAAAGAAATTGAACGTCTGCAAAAGCAAGCTGAACTCCTGCAAAGCAAACAACGCAAACCGGTGATTTCTGGCATTGTGCGTTCCATGAAAGAGTATGGCATTACTCCAGATGAAATTGCAGCTGCTTTTGGCAAGCCCGTGACCAAAGATAAAAAACCTGCGTCAGAAAAGTCTGCAAAAGCCACTAAAACCAAAAAGACAGTCGCCCCAAAATACCGTCATCCTGAAACCTCAGCGACTTGGACAGGTCGAGGCAAAGCCCCTCTTTGGATCGTCGAAGCAGAAAAAAATGGCCAGCTCCGTCAGCAGTTTCTAATCTAGCCTTCATTCTTCGCACATCTAAAGAACGTATTGAATAAAAATGGCCGAGTCAATTCGGCCATTTTTTTGTTACAACAGTTGCCAAATAGACAGCAATTTATTGTTAGTCAATCGTCGCTCCAGACGCACGTACCGCTTTACCCCATTGTTCTAAATCGTTATTAATAATTTTTTGAAATTCTGGCAACGTAGTCACCAAGGTTTCAGCGCCACGTTTACGTAATTGCTCAACTACTTTTGGATCCGCCAACACTTTATTGAGTTCAGTATGTATCTTTTCACGCAAAGCGAGTGGCGTAGAGCTATTT
>JBIKOQ010000174.1:0-4632 GCA_044357955.1 Burkholderiaceae bacterium
CGGATGCAGGCTTGAAAATGAAAGCGCAGGTTGGTGCACGTCCGGTCGCCTTGATTCTGAGTTTTGCGCTGTCGCTTTGTCCCTTCACGCAACTGCCGAGTTTTGAAGCGTTGCGCAACCTCAGCCCGCAGGAGCGTCTTAAAAAACTGCGCGACCCAGAGGTACGCGCCAAAATATTGTCCGAAGAACACAGCGAAGCGATGTACAAACGCCGCGTGGCGAACTTTGACAACCTCTACCCACTCGGCGATCCACCAGACTACGAGCCCAAGCCAGAGGACAGTATCGCGGCGCGGGCGCAGCGTGCGGGTGTGGATCCTACTGCTTTCGCGTATGACTATTTGCTGGAAAACGATGGCACCGCCATGCTTTATCGTCCGCTCTACAACTATGCGGATCGCGATCACGAAGTGTTACGTGAAATGCTGATGGATCGCGATACCGTGCCAGGCCTAAGCGATGGCGGAGCACATTATGGCTATATCTGCGATGCGAGCTTTCCAACCTATTTGCTCACGCACTGGGCGCGCGATCGTAGTCGTGGCGAAAGAATTCCACTTGAACTCTTGGTCAAATGGCAGACGCAGGATACGGCTGCAACGGTTGGACTCAATGATCGTGGCATCTTGCGTCCCGGTTTCAAAGCGGACATCAACATCATTGATTTTGAGGGACTGAAGCTGCACGCGCCCACAATCGTCTACGACCTGCCTGCAGGTGGAAGACGTCTGGGTCAGGTTGCCAAAGGCTTCCGTGCCACTATTGTCTCGGGCGTAGTCACCTACCAGGATGGCGCAGCAACTGGAAAACTACCCGGCAAGCTCATCCGGGGCGCGCAACAATCTCCCGTGGCGGCTTGAGCAGGCAACAGCCGTAAAGTTGCTAGGCTTTAAAACGCGTCGCTAGGCCTTAAAACGTGCGCGAACCTGACCAAAAGAACCAAAATCTGCGGTCATCGTATCACCCGCGGAAACGGGAACCGGCACCACGCACGTCCCTGTCATGACGATCTCGCCGGCCTTGAGTTGCTGTCCTTGCGATAGCAATTCATTAGCGAGCCAGGTCAAGGCTATGCGTGGATCGCCCAGAACATTCGCTCCCGTACCCGTCGCAACAGTCTCGTGGCCTCGGCGTACGCTCACCTCGTGTTGACTGAGGTCAGTCTGACGCCATTGCTCAGGTGCGCGTGGTCCCAACACCAGATAACAAGCACAGGCAAAATCAGCAATGAGTTGTGCTTCTCCCGCAGCCACAAAATCAACATAGCGAGAGTTGGGCACCTCGATCGCGACGTGCAAGCCTGAAACACAATCCATGATGGGCCCCATTGTGAGGGGCGCATCCTTGGATCCTGTGGCGCTAGTAAGCGCGCGACCCACATCACGGCCGATTAAAAAGGCGAACTCAGCTTCGATCACGGACATATCGTTGCGTTCGAGAGATAACTCACTGTTGTCGGCCAAACAACGACTGGCGGACAAGCGTCCAGCCAGAGGCCCGCTGACGCCAATATGCTGCTGACCGGCCAGACTCGTGGCGGCGATCTTCCAGCCTAGCGCAGGTTCACCTGTTGCCTCAAACAAGGCGCGCTGAATCTGATAGCCCTCTGTGCGGCTCGTCGGACGACACTGAGATGCAAGACCATCAAGACGCGCGTGTGTTTTCCAGGCAGGTAGCAGTTGGGCCACGGCCTGATTGATGTTGTCGACATTCATGGAAAATTAACCGCCCTCGATACGAGGTATAAAAAAAACTTCAGCATCCGCAGGAATAATCTGCGTATAAACCACTTCGTGGATGACACCATTGACGGCCAGTGAAGTTTCCTCCTCGAGGTGTTCACCCAGCCCGGGATAGAGACGGTCCATGGCGCTAATCACGCCACGAACCGTTCTTGCTTGGATTTCAAACTCACGTACGCCATCGGTGTAGCGTCGACTAAAACCGCCGGTCAACATGACGCGGACGGTTTGAGGTGCAACGGCTTGCGTGTCGATTTCCACGTGAGTCTAAGCTCGAACCTCGGTCTCAGACTGCATCAATCGCTGCGAGCACTTTAGGCGGTGACATCGGCAACTCCGTCAGACGCTTGCCAGTCGCACGCTGAATCGCGTTGGCAATCGCAGCCATAGGAGGCACGATATTGGCCTCGCCCACACCTTTCACACCATAGGGGTGATTGGGATTGGGAACCTCGACCAAAATCGCCTCGATCATAGGCAGGTCCGAAGCTACAGGGATACGATAATCCAGGAATCCGGCATTCGACAGACGGCCCAGCTTGTCGTAGATGTATTCCTCGTTGAGTGCCCAACCAATGCCCTGCACGACGCCGCCATGAATCTGGCCTTCGCAGTACTTGGGATGAATGGCACGACCCACGTCTTGGGCAGCAACAAAACGCAAAATCTTGACGCCACCGGTTTCGGGATCGACTTCGACATCGCAAAACTGAGTCGAAAAGCCCGGTGCCTGACCGCCCGCATTGACAGCCGCTTCGGTCACGATCGGTCCACCCGTCACGGCACGCTTGGCCGCAATCGCCTTGAGTGACAACGGTTCAAACTCGCCCACGCTCTTGTCTGCAGGCTTGGCAAAACCGTCTTCCCAGACGACGCCTTTGACATCGACATCCCACATGATGGAGGCACGCAGACGCAGTTGTTCGATAATTTTGTTACAGGCTTCGACGACGGCCAGACCCGTCGCGTAGGTCACGCGCGAGCCGCCTGTGACGTGGTTATAACCAATCGATGCCGTATCAGCGACCGTCGAGCGCACAGACGCATAAGGCACGCCAAGCGTCTCGGCAGCCATCAAGGCCATCGAGGCACGTGAGCCTCCCACGTCCATGCTGCCTGTCGCCAACACGACTGAGCCGTCTTCGTTGATGTGGATCGACGCGGTCGACTCGCCACCACCGTTGAACCAGAAACCGGAAGCCACACCGCGCCCCTGGTTTTTGCCCAGAGGCTTGTTGTACTCGGGGTGATCAAGCAAAGCCTGAATCGTCTCGGCATAGCCATCATGCGAATGCTTGGGACCATAGGGCGTTGGCGAACCCGCTTTGACTGCATTTTTCAATCGCAGTCTTAATGGATCCATGCCGATTTTTTGAGCCAAAATATCAAGCACGCTTTCCACACCAAAAGCAGATATCGGTGAACCTGGCGCACGATAGGCAGCAGATTTTGGACGATTACTGACGACATCAAAGCCGACTGTGCGAACGTTAGGAATGATGTAGGGCGCAAAGGCGCACATCGCCGCATTCATGACTGGGGAGCCGGGGAAGGCACCTGCCTGAAGTTTAAACACGCCATCAGCAGCCACGAGGGTACCGTCTTTTTTAACGCCGATCTTGACAGTCATCGATCCACCAGAGGTCGGACCTGTCGCCTTGAAAACGTCTTCGCGGCTCATCATGATTTTGACGGGATGACCCGTCTTGCGAGAAAGGGCTACAGCGATTGGCTCGACATAGACCACGGTCTTGCCACCGAAACCACCACCAATCTCGGCGGGGTGAACCACCAAGTTACCGATTTCCATCCCCAATATTTTGGCGGTGTAAGCACGCACCACAAAGTGACCTTGGCTGGCAGACCACAACTCACACTGGCCATCAGCGCCATAGCGCGCCAAACATGAATGCGGTTCGATGTAACCTTGGTGCACAGCCGCCGTTTTGAAACTCATTTCAACAATTTCATCGGCAGCCGCAAAGCCTGCATCCAAATCACCCACTTTAAACTCGAGACGCTTAGTGATGTTGGAAGGCTTGGTCGGTGCGGGTTCAATACCACGCGTGATCATGTCTTCGAACAGCACAGGCGCATCAGGGTGCATCGCCTCATCCACATCAATGACATGAGGCAAGACTTCATAATCAACCTCGATCAGGGCAATCGCTTCTGCAGCAATCGCTGCAGTCGTTGCAGCCACGGCAGCAATGGCATGACCTTCGTACAGCGCTTTTTCACGCGCAAGAATATTGCGGGTCATGTGCCAATAGTTCACCGCAACACGCTCGGGTCCGATGTAATCGAAATTTTGATTAGGCAGGTCCGCTGAAGTCAATACGGCCTTGACGCCAGGCAAAGCTTCGGCCTTAGAAGTATTGATCGAACGGATACGCGCATGGGCGTGCGGCGAACGCAAAATCTTGGCCCACAACATGCCAGGTAAAGAATAGTCCGCGCCATACTGGGCCATACCGGTCACTTTTGGCACACCGTCAGGACGGATTGGACTTGTACCAACAGATTTAAAGACTTGCTCAGTATTTTTAGTGTTCGTCAACATGATTAGGCTCCCCGCAGTTCGCGTGCGGCATCAAGCACTGCTTCGATGATTTTGTTGTAGCCCGTGCAGCGGCAAAGATTGCCAGCGAGCCAGAATCGGACTTCTTCTTCGGTGGGGTCTGGATTGCGCTCGAGCAAGGAGCGCGCCGCGACCAAGAATCCCGGTGTGCAAATACCGCATTGCAATGCGGCGTGCTCCAGAAATTTTTGCTGCAAAACATGCAGGTGCTCGCCGTTGGCCATGCCTTCGATTGTCTGGATGGTCTTGCCCTGAGCCTCGACACCCAGGACCAAACAGGAGCAGACCAGACGACCATCCAGTGTCACG
>JBIKOQ010000112.1:0-5619 GCA_044357955.1 Burkholderiaceae bacterium
CGAAACATCCAGTTACAAGCCCACAAAAGCAAAAACCCCAGCGCGAACGCTAGGGTTTCAAAATTCAGTGGTGGCCCGGGGCGGAATCGAACCACCGACACAAGGATTTTCAATCCTCTGCTCTACCGACTGAGCTACCGGGCCAACTGAAGGACGAAATATTACACCAATTCAGGCAAGCATGCTTAGTCGAGCTTGGTGCTGGTCCGCTTGAGGATGGCAGAATAAAAGTCACTTTCCTGGGCGAGCATTGTGCTGAGCTCCTTTGGAGAGACGACGGTGACGTCCATCGCCTGATTTTCAATCTTCTTTTGAATGTTGCCATCTTTTTGTATTTCAGCCATGGCGCGATTGAGTTTAGCGACGACGTCGGGCGGCGTGTTGGCTGGCGCGAACATCGCCGTCCAAGTGCGGATACCAAAATTCGGTACGCCACCTTCTGCAACGGTAGGGATATTATTTAGAGTACTGCTGCGCTCTGGGCCTGTGGTCGCGATAAGTTTGATTCGACCGTCTTTGACCTGCTCCATCATATTGCCGACCAAGGACGTGATCATGACATCGACGCGTCCCGCGACGAGATCATTGAGCGCGACACCGGCACCTTTATAGGGGATGTGGAGCATGTTGATCTTGGCGGCATCGTTGAGCGCCTCAGCGGCTAAATGCTGAGCCGAGCCGTTTCCCGAAGATGCAAAATTTACCTTTCCGGGGTTGGCTTTTGCATACTTGATCAGATCGCTGACACTATTGACACCGATATTGGCGGAAACCAAGACGCCCATGGATTGGGTGGTCGCTAACGAGACGGGTTGTAGGTCTTTAAGGACGTCATAGGTCGGTTTTTTATGTAAAAGAGGGGTAATCACGGTGGCGGGGGTGCCCCAAAACAACGTGTAGCCGTCGGGCGCAGCTTTAATGACCGAATCTGTGCCAATCAGCGTGCCGGCACCGGCACGGTTTTCAACTAATACGGGCTGCCCAAGCTTCGAACCGAGTTCTTGGGCAAACAGCCTTGCCACGATATCTGTCGATCCGCCAGGCGCATACGCCACGACGATGCGGATAGGTTTGTTGGGATAGTCAGTGTTTGCGATTGTTTGTTGCGTCGCCAACAGCGGTAAAAGGGCGAGTGCTGTACGAGTGATTATTTTTTGAATGTTCATATAGGTCTCCTGTGCGTTGAATTGTACGGAAATACCAAGCTTCGGAGTCAAGGCATGGGCATTGCGCCTAGAAGCCGTCATGCACCCTTATAATAAGGATTGTTACGTAGATCTAATAAAAAATTCCTTTATCTATGTCTGTTAGCGTCCTCGCTCTTGGGTTGAATCATGTCTCGGCACCTGTTTCGGTGCGCGAGCGCGTATCTATGCCTGAGGATTTGGTCCAACCCGCATTAAATGCGTTGCGCCAAGCGTTTGGAGGCGCGGTCAAAGAGGCTGCGATTCTGTCCACCTGTAATCGTACAGAGCTTTATTGCGCCGCTGAGCCGCAAGTCGCCCAGCAGTTACCCGCTTGGCTTGCTGACTTCAATCGTATCGAGGCCGGCGAGCTCGCACCCCATGTTTATCTGCATGGACGAGACGATGCTGTCCGGCATGCTTTTCGTGTCGCGAGCGGCCTGGACTCGATGGTGTTGGGAGAGCCACAGATCCTGGGTCAAATGAAAGACGCAGTCCGTACGGCGAGTGATGCAGGCGCGCTTGGCACCTTGTTGCATCAGCTCTTTCAACGTACTTTTTCCGTAGCCAAAGAAGTCCGCTCTACAACAGCAATTGGTGCACAATCTGTCTCAATGGCCGCTGCAGCTGTGCGACTCGCTGAGCGCGTTTTTGGCGAGTTGACGACTTCCAAGGTCCTTTTTATTGGTGCTGGCGAGATGATTGAGCTTTGTGCGACGCACTTTGCTGCCCGTCAGCCAGGCGCGATCGTGGTTGCCAATCGGACCCTTGAGCGCGCTGAGTCTCTGGCTAAACGTTTCTCTGCAACCACCATGCGCTTGGCGGACTTGCCTGACAGGTTGTCCGAGTTTGACGTGGTGGTGTCCTGTACGGCTAGTACCTTACCCCTATTGGGTTTGGGCATGGTCGAACGCGCAACAAAACAGCGCAAACGCAAACCGATTGTGATGGTTGATTTGGCCGTACCCCGGGACATTGAGCCCGAGGTTGCGCAGCTTGACGATATTTATCTTTACTCAGTCGATGATTTGGCCTCAGTCGTGCAGAGTGGTACGGAGGCGAGACGTTCTGCCGTGGTGCAGGCCGAGGCCATCATTGATGCCCGAGTCAGAAACTTCATGCACTGGATGCAAGTCAGAGCCAATGTGCCTGTGATCCGTGATTTACAAACAACCGCGCAGGCGGTGCAGGCACAAGAACTAGAGCGTGCCCGCCGGATGCTCGCCAAGGGCGAATCCCCCGAGGCCGTTCTCGAGCAGCTCGCACATGGTCTGACACAAAAATATTTGCATGGAACCTTGGCTGCGCTCAATCATAGCGATGAGGCCGAGCGTCAACAATTACTGGGCTGGCTGCCACGTATATTTCCGACTGGATCCGAACGCCGTTAGCGACACTGCTGACTGATCTCGTGGCAAGCGAGTGACACACCGTTCAAATCCCCTAATTTTTAATACAAGACCGTTCCTCATGAAACCTTCAATGCGCGCTCGCCTTGAGCACCTTTCCCGACGCTTGGTCGAGGTGGATGCCTTGCTTTCAGAGCCTGATGCGGCCAATGATATGAATCAGTTTCGCAAGCTTTCGCGCGAGCGCGCCGAGCTTGAGCCGGTCGTCAAGGCGTTCGAAGCCTTTGAGGGAGCTCATATCGACTTGGCCGGTGCCAGGGAAATGTTGGACGATCCCGAGATGAAATCGATGGCACTCGAGGAAATCGAGGCGTGCAAACAGCGCATCGAAACACTGGCTGCCGATTTGCAACTTCAGTTATTGCCCAAAGATCCTGATGATGGGCGAAGCGTCTTTGTAGAAATTCGCGCTGGCACGGGGGGCGACGAAAGCGCGCTTTTTTCAGGAGACTTACTCAGGATGTACACGCGTTACGCCGAGCAACAAAGCTGGCGCGTCGAGTTGATGTCAGAAAGCCCCTCCGAGTTGGGTGGCTACAAGGAAGTGATTGTTCGAATTGACGGTGAGGGCGCCTATGGACGGCTCAAGTTCGAGTCTGGTGCGCATCGTGTTCAGCGGGTGCCTGCGACTGAGGGTCAAGGTCGGATTCATACTTCCGCATGCACGGTGGCAGTCATGCCGGAGGCGGATGAGGCGAGCGATATTGTGATCAACCCTAGCGACTTGCGGATAGACACCTTTCGAGCGAGTGGGGCCGGTGGTCAGCACATCAACAAGACTGACTCTGCGGTCCGTATCACGCACTTGCCAACCGGCTTGGTTGTGGAATGTCAGGACGATCGCTCACAGCACCGTAACAAAGACAAGGCTCTGCAGGTCTTGGCCGCGCGCCTTAAAGACAAAGTTCAGCGCGAGCAGCATGACAAAGAAGCCGCGCAACGCAAGAGCTTGGTGGGCTCGGGTGATCGTTCCGAACGAATCCGTACCTATAACTTCCCACAAGGTCGCTTGACAGACCATCGCATTAATCTCACTTTGTACAAGTTGGGCGCCATCATGGAGGGCGACCTGAGTGAAGTGACTGGCGCATTGATTGCTGAACATCAGGCAGAGCTTCTCGCCGCGCTGGGCGACGACGTCTGATGCAGACCGGCCAATCCCTTTTGCAGCTGTGCGGTCTACCTCGGCTAGAGGGTCGCATGCTGCTTGAGTTTGTTTTACAAAAACCCCGCGAGTGGCTGCTTGCGCATGATACGGATCCGCTTACCCCTGAAATATCGGCACATTTTTTGACGCTTGCGGCTCAGCGACGTCAAGGCGTGCCGATGGCGCATTTGATTGGTTGGCGCGAGTTTATGGGGCATCGTTTTGAGGTCAACGCCGCGGTCTTGATCCCACGCCCTGAAACTGAACTCTTAGTTGAGGTGGCTTTGGTATCCTTGGCTGGATTATCGACGCCTACCGTGCTTGATATGGGTACCGGGAGCGGCATTGTGGCGATCAGTTTGGCGCTTGCCCGCACGGATGCCTTGATTGCTGCGACTGACATCAGTCAAGAGGCTTTAGCCGTGGCGCAGCGTAATGCTCAGGCACTCAGCGCGCGCGTTCAATGGTGGCAAGGGAGCTGGTTTGAGGCCTTGCCGCAGGAGGCAAGATTCAATGTGATTGTGTCTAATCCCCCGTATATTGCCGCCAACGATGATCATTTGCTGCGCGGCGACTTGAGGTTTGAGCCTGTCCAGGCGCTCACGGATGGCCTAGACGGATTATCCGCGCTTGAAGTGATCATTCGCGGGGCGGGTGACCGACTTGTTTCAGGCGGTAGCCTCTGGCTCGAACATGGTTATGATCAGGCCGAGGCCGTGAGCCAGTTACTCACGCAGTCTGGATTTAAAACGGTGCAAACACACGCCGATTTGGCGAATTTGCCGCGCGTGACCGGAGGCGTGTGGGCATAAGGATTTATCCCCGCTCTGCCTCTTATAATATTGTTTTTGTGGTTTTTCCCACCTCTATTTTTATCGATCAGGACCATCATGAGCGACGTTCAGCAATTTATTCGTGACACCGTCACAAACAATCCGGTTGTGTTGTTTATGAAAGGCACAGCCCAGTTTCCACAGTGCGGTTTTTCTGGACGTGCGATTGAAATCCTCAAAAGCAACGGTGTCACCAAGCTGGTGACAGTCAATGTGCTCGAGGACGAAGAAGTCCGCAGCGGCATCAAGACGTTTTCGCAGTGGCCAACCATTCCTCAGTTGTATGTCGGCGGCGAGTTTATCGGTGGCTCAGATATCATGGGCGAGATGAATGCCAGCGGCGAACTCAAGACCGCCCTGGATCAGGCTGGCGCCACCGCCTAATCTGACGTCGACAGACCGTTGGTGGATCTGTGGGAGGACGGGAGCTCTGCTCTCCGAATCGTTATTTCCGAAGATTCGATAGGCGCTGGATCAAAAGCGGTGTCCCCTAGTGGATTCGCTTTCCCGTCAGGTTTTAATCCCACAAAATCAAATAGCTGTTGGTCCATCAAGTGAGACGGCGTCACGTTGGCTAAGGCTTTAAAAATATTCCAGGCCCGCCCAGGATATTTTTTATCCCACTCCTGCAGCATGCGCGTGACTTCTTTGCGCTTCAGATTTTCTTGCGAGCCGCACAAGTCACAGGGGATGATGGGAAACTGTTTCCAATCCGCATATTCGATCAAATCCGCCTCGGGCACGTAAGCAAGGGGTCGTATGACGGTGTGGCGACCGTCATCTGAAACAAGCTTGGGTGGCATGGCCTTGAGCTTGGCGCCATAAAACATATTTAGAAAAAAAGTACCGAGAATGTCATCGCGGTGATGACCTAGCGCAATTTTGGTGGCTCCCAACTCAGTGGCTACACGATATAAATTGCCGCGTCGCAGGCGAGAGCACAATGAACAGGTTGTTTTACCCTCTGGGATCAGTCGCTTGACGATCGAGTAGGTATCGCGTGTTTCGATGTGAAACGGCACGCCGACTTGGGTTAAATATGTCGG
>JBIKOQ010000113.1:0-5614 GCA_044357955.1 Burkholderiaceae bacterium
CCTTTACGAACAAATAGTTTTAAAAAGTTTAGTAAACATTTTTTGTATATAGTTGTTTGAATTCTCTCTAAGGTAAATATCATGAGATCGCGTATCGCTAAAGTTGTAACGATTGCTGCACTCGCTGCCGGCCTGGCTGCTTGTAGCTCTGTTTCTCTGGACGACCAAGCCGGTAAAAGCGGTGCGGATGGCTCGGGCGTGTTAGACCCGTTCAACCCACAAAGCATTCTGGCTAAGCAGCGTTCAGTCTATTTCGACTACAACAGCTACACAGTCAGTGATCAATATCGCTCACTGGTTGATACACATGGCAAGTACCTTGTGAGCGCACCACAGCAACGCGTTGTCATCGAAGGCAACACTGACGCGCGTGGCGGTTCCGAGTACAACTTGGCACTCGGCCAGCGTCGGGCCGAAGCTGTTCGTCGTATGCTGACACTGATTGGTGTCCCCGACACGCAAGTTGAAACTATTAGTTTTGGTAAAGAAAAACCCAAAGCCTTGGGTGATTCTGAAGCAGACTATGCGGAAAACCGTCGTGCTGACTTCAACTACAAGCGTTAAACTGTTTGTCTAGTTTGGTCTGTCACAAAGCGGCCAAGGGCCGCTTTGTTGTTAAAGGAGTGAATTTTATGCGCACAAACACCCTTTCCTGGCGTTGCGTCAGTTCATGTCTCGTATTCATGAGTAGCGTGCTACTGAGTCAGTCTGCACTTGCTTTCACAGATGATGAAGCACGCAAAGCGATTCTCGATTTACGTCAGCAGATTCGCACAATGAACGAAGCGAACCAGCGTGCACGCATTCAACTCTCAGACCAAATCGAAGCGCTCGGTCAAGAAATCGTTCGTTTACGTGGCGACCTCGAGCAACTCGGTCGTCCAGCGAGTGCAGGTGGCGCAGCGGGAGGTCGGCCTGCCGATCCACGCTCTCAAGATCCTCGCGAACAAGCCGCTTTCGAGCAGTCGATTGAGTCCTTTCGCAAAGCCCAGTACAAAGAAACCGTTCAAAACCTCACTGCCTTTTTGACACTTTATCCAGACAGCAAACTCGCACCGACCGCGCAGTTTTATCTCGGTAGTAGCCGTTTTGCGATGAAGGACTTCAAGGGTGCGATTACAACGCTTCAAGCCATGGTGCAAAAATTTCCTACTGAACCACGTGCTGCAGATGCATTGCTGATGGTGGCGAGCTCCCAGATTGAGCTCAACAACCGTGCTGGTGCTAAAACAACGCTCCAACGTATCGTCAAGGACTACAAAGGAACGCCTGCTGCCGATACGGCAACAAAGCGTCTGCCACTCTTGCAGTAGTCAACAAGTAGGCAGCAAAAGCAGACCGCAAGTAAAAAGGCTCTAGTAGAGCCTTTTTTGATGGCGACTTACCCCGTAGAAAGAAGCAAACACGCAACGCCAATCACAATCAATAAGATACCAAAGGTCTCTTGCTTGGAGCTTTTACTCAGAAATACGCGCCACGACAACAGTTGGGCAAACAAAACCTCAACCAAGCCCAAGGTACGAACGTTCGCCGCGGCCGTTAAAGCAAAACCCAAGAACCAACCTTGCGACGCTGAGGCACCAAGCAAGCCTCCCCAAATTGAGATGCGCCAAGCCTGGAGACACTTGATCCAAGCCTCTCGATGAAAGCTCATCATCCAAGCGGCAAGCACAATCGTCTGCACGCCCAAGCCGCAAGTTAAGGTCCATGAGGCGCGGACAAAGAAATGCGCTTCACCCAAGGCAAGAATGCCCCCCCTAAACGTCACTGCGGCAATCGCAAAAAATGCTCCCGCAAGTAAACCCAAGGCTGCCGGCTTCCAAGAAGACTCTTCAGGCGAAGTGGTACCCGGCTTGCGAGCCATGATCGTCACACCTACCGTGGCAATGATGATTGCCACCATTGCCAAAATAGAGATTCGATCACCTAAAACGACCAGACCAAACAGTGCGACTTGGACAGGCTCCGTTTTTGTCCATGCGGTCACCACAACAAACGCACGCTGTCGCATCGCGGCGAGCATCAAGGCCGTTGCAGCGATTTGTGACAGCGCCCCCGCCAATACAAACAATACAAAGCTTAAGTCCATTTTGGGCATGACTGAACCGGTGACCATCAGCGCGATCGCAGTGAAAAGCACCGCAAAAGGAAACCCATACAGAAATCGAACCTGAGTCGCGCCCAGCGTACCAAGCTGCTCGGTCAAACTTCTCTGAATCGCATTACGTCCAGCCTGAGCCGCTGCCGCAAAAATCGTTGCGGGTATCCATAACCAAGTCCATTCGTGCACAAATGTCTCCTCTAGTATTTTTTACGAAACCTTGGCTGCATGCTCTTGCAAGAGTTTGACGACCGCCGGATCCAACGTGATCCCAGCGACCTGTTGTTGTGCCATTTTTTTCAGTTCAATTTCACCTGGCATGATAACTGGACGCCCCTCAACTGCTGGGGGGCTGTCATGCAAGATCGAAGCAAAGTCCATCATACGATCGGTCAACCACTGAGATGAACCCAACACTTTGGTATTGATCAAAATGAAGAAGTGCCCCAGGTTTTGCGGCTCATCCGGTGCATCGACCCAGGATTTGACGTGCGTCAGATATGCTGCATTGGACAAAAGTCCTGCAAACATATCCACCATGAGAGCCAGTCCATAGCCCTTATGGCCGCCAATCGGCTGGAGAAAGCCGTCTAACGCGGCTTTGGGATCGGTCGTTGCCCGCCCCTTGTCATCGGTTGCCCACGTGTCTGGGATGGCCTCGCCGCGTTTAAACGCGTTACGTATTTTGGCGCGTGCCACCACGCTCATCGCCATATCAAGTAAAAAAGGTTGACCACCTGGATTGGGGACACCGAAACCCAAAGGACTATTACCCAAGCGGGCATCGCTGCCACCCCAAGGGGCGATCGTGGTTGTCGCGTTACTGCCTATGATGCTGGCAAAGCCCTCTTGGGCGGCGATCAAGGAATAAGGGGAGATCGGTCCAAAATGGTTGCTACCTCGGGCAAAGGCCATTCCGATACCGTATTGACCCGCCGCGTCCATCGCGGCGCGCAACGCATGTATGCCCACTAAAGGACCGACCCCGTTATCGCCATCCACGAGTCTGAGTGCAGGAGCGGGAGAGTCAACTTGAATGTTTGGTTGTGCGCGAATCCCTTGAACCAACAGGCGCTCACCATAGGACTCCACGCGTGACAAACCATGGGTACTCAAGCCAAACAGATCCGCCAACACCAATATACGAACAACGTCTGCAGCATCTGTTTTTGTCAGGCCAAGGCCTTGAAATGCACGCACGGCTAATGCTGTGAGCTCGGACTCTGTCCAGACTGTTCGTACTTGCCCGCCTTCACTCATTGCCAACACTCCTTTTGAATTCATTTTTTAGGCTATTCAGCCACCTGCGCAAGCATACTCGGGAGCGAGGCTGCCGTCATGTCAGCCGCACGCGGTAGACAACCACCTGCCACTCATCCGCGCATCCAATAAAAAAACCCTCGGATCACTCCGAGGGTTTGATCGGGCGACCCCCGAGACAAGTCTCGAGGTCAACGGTGTGGACTTAGAAGCCCATACCGCCCATACCACCCATGCCACCCATGCCGCCCATATCACCACCAGGCATGCCGCCGCCGGCAGGCTTGTCTTCGGCGAGTTCGCAAACAGCGACTTCTGTTGTCAGCAACAAGCTAGCAACGGAGGCTGCATTTTGCAGAGCTGTACGTGTGACTTTGGTTGGATCCAACACGCCTTGCTCGACCAGGTCACCGTACTCGCCGGTGGCGGCGTTAAAGCCGTAGTTACCTGTGCCGTTTGCGACATTGTTGACCACAACGCTTGGCTCGTTACCAGCATTCGCCACGATGGTGCGCAGTGGCTCTTCGATGGCACGCAAGACAAGCTTGATACCAGCGTCTTGATCGGCGTTGTCGCCCTTAACCAAGGCCACCACAGCGCGTGTACGAATCAACGCAACGCCACCACCAGGAACGATACCTTCTTCGACAGCTGCGCGGGTTGCGTGCAGTGCGTCTTCGACACGTGCCTTCTTTTCTTTCATTTCGACTTCGGTTGAAGCACCGACGCGAATCACAGCAACGCCACCGGCCAACTTGGCCACGCGCTCTTGCAGTTTTTCACGATCGTAGTCGGACGTTGCTTCTTCGATCTGGACACGGATCTGCTTGACGCGTGCCTCGATCGACTTGGCATCGCCATGACCGTCGATAATGGTGGTGTTTTCTTTGCCGACTTCGATACGCTTTGCTTGACCGAGTTCAGCCAATGTTGCTTTCTCAAGCGACATACCTGTTTCTTCGGAGATGACCGTACCACCGGTGAGGATGGCGATGTCTTCGAGCATGGCTTTACGACGGTCACCAAAACCAGGCGCCTTGACGGCTGTGGTCTTGAGGATGCCGCGGATGTTGTTGACGACCAGCGTGGCCAAAGCCTCGCCTTCGACGTCTTCAGCCACGATCAACAAAGGACGGCTGGACTTGGCGACTTGCTCCAAAATGGGCAACAGATCGCGAATGTTGCTGACCTTCTTGTCGTAAATCAGAACGAAAGGATCATCCAACGCTGACACTTGCTTTTCAGGGTTGTTAATGAAGTAAGGTGACAGGTAGCCACGGTCAAACTGCATGCCTTCGACGACGTCGAGTTCATTTTCGAGTGACTTGCCGTCCTCGACAGTGATGACGCCTTCTTTGCCGACCTTGTCCATTGCGTCAGCAATGATCTGGCCGATTGAGAAGTCGCTGTTTGCCGAGATCGAACCGACTTGAGCGATTTCCTTGGTCGTGGTGCAGGGCTTGGAGAGCTTTTTGAGCTCAGCAACAGCCGCGATCACGGCCTTGTCGATGCCGCGCTTGAGGTCCATTGGATTGATGCCGGCAGCCACGTACTTGAGGCCTTCAACAACAATCGACTGAGCCAACACGGTTGCGGTGGTTGTACCGTCACCAGCGTTATCGGAGGTCTTGGAAGCGACTTCCTTGACCAACTGTGCGCCGATGTTTTCAAATTTGTCTTTGAGTTCGATTTCTTTAGCGACCGACACGCCGTCTTTAGTGACGGTTGGGGCACCGAAAGAGCGCTCGAGCACAACGTTACGACCCTTTGGGCCGAGTGTGGTTTTCACTGCATTGGCGAGAATATTTACGCCACGGACAATACGCACGCGTGCGTCATCGCCGAATAGAACTTGCTTGGCAGCCATTTATCTTTCCTTCTTGTGTTCTGTTTACTGGACAACCGCGAGGATTTCTTCCTCACGGATGACGAGGACTTCTTCGCCGTCGACTTTGACTGTCTGGCCGGCATACTTGCCGAACAACACTTTGTCGCCAACTTTGACGTCCATTTTCAGGACTTTGCCATCTTCGGTTTGTTTGCCGGGACCAACAGCTAGCACTTCACCTTGATCGGGCTTTTCAGCGGCGCTTTCAGGGATGACGATGCCCGAGGCAGTTTTGCGCTCGTTGTCCAGGCGTTTGACGATCACGCGATCGTGCAGGGGACGCAGGGCCATGTAGAACTCCTGTTATATACAAAAAATAGGTTGTGAGAAAGACTGCTGGAGGATTGTTAGCACTCGTTGCAGTT
>JBIKOQ010000114.1:0-5609 GCA_044357955.1 Burkholderiaceae bacterium
GCCTCGAGAACCATCAGGCTGGCTGCCGCCATATCCCACTGCTTAAGACCCAAACCACAAAACCCGTCCATCCGACCCGCCGCAACATAAGCGAGATCAAGTACAGCGGAACCGGTACGACGCACACCAGCGCAATTGCGCGCCAATTCCATAAAACGGGGCTGAGAGGCCTCATCTGGACCGATCGAGCCGGGCCAGCGAGCACCCAACAATGCATCGTGATATTTGAGTTGAGTAGAAACGCGCATACGTCGGTCATTCAAAAAAGCGCCACCGCCGCGGCTCGCGGTAAAAAGCTCATTACGCGAGGGATCGTAAATGACGGCTTGTGTGACCTGACCAAACTGTCGTAGAGCGATGGAAACAGCGTAGGTCGGCAACCCGTGAATAAAGTTGGTTGTGCCATCCAAGGGATCGATCACCCATTCATTGGCGGCTAACGCGCCTTCAGGAGTATTGCCACCCTGCTGCCCGGATTCTTCGCCTAAAAAGGCATGATCAGGGTAGGCTGTGCGAAGCACATCAATGATGGCCTCTTCGGCGGCGCGGTCAACTTCCGTGACATAATCTCTTGGCCCTTTACGGGCGATTTGCAAGCGATCGAGTTCGAGACTCGCGCGGTTGATAATGGTTCCGGCGCGCCGGGCCGCCTTAATGGCGGTATTAAGCATCGGGTGCATGAGCGTAGTTTTTCTATTAAGCAAAGCAGAATTTTAAATGACTTCCGATTTTTCCCGTGTTCGCTTCATTATGACCGAGCCAAGCCACCCCGGAAACGTCGGTTCGGCCTCGCGTGCGATCAAGACAATGGGGTTTGAAAACTTAGCGCTTGTTGCCCCAAAAACCCCTGAAATCACCATTCAGCCCGAGGCGATCGCTTTGGCTAGTGGTGCCGGTGATGTGCTGGCAGGGGCAAAAACCTTTGATAACCTTAAAGATGCCTTGGCCCCAGTCACGCTCGCCTTTGCGTTGACGGCTCGGGAACGCGAACTTGGTCCACCCGCCTGCGACATTCGCGAGGCAGCGCACCTGGCACAAAGGCACCTGCGGGACCACCCAGAGGGCTGTGTGGCCCTGGTGGTGGGAACCGAACGCTCTGGACTCACCAACGAACACATCGCGCTCTGTCATCGCGTCTGCCATATCCCCGCCAACCCAGCCTATAGTTCGCTCAATGTGTCTCAAGCCATGCAACTCGGTGCCTGGGAGTTGCGCTATGCCCTGCTGCAAGGTACCACCGCGCAAGACAACTCTGCGAAAGAGCTCACCGCACCCCCTATTTCGCTGCTCCAGCCCAGAATACCCGCCAAGCACCCTGGCAGCCAGCCTGCAAGCGGTGAGGCGGTCCAGGCCTTGCTCACGCATTGGCAGGAGGCGCTCGAGGCCGTGCGGTTTCTGGATCCCGATCATCCCAAAAAACTCATGCCTCGGATGCGTCACTTGCTCAATCGAACAGATCTAAGCAAAGACGAAGTTGATATGATGCGCGGCGTCTGTTCCGCCATGATCGCGACGGCTCGCATGAACAAACCATCTTCATAATCTGGTTACTATCAGACGATATTCTCCTCTGCAGTAGCATCACAGATATGTTTAAAAATCTTCGCGAAAATATAGCCTGCATTTTGGAGCGAGATCCTGCCGCGCGCAGCAAACTCGAGGTCCTCACATGCTATCCAGGCTTGCACGCCCTCATGGCGCATCGCCTGGCTCATCGCTTGTGGACCGCACATTTTTACTGGCTGGGACGCTTTATCTCGCATCTGAGCCGAATGTTGACGGGCATCGAAATCCACCCTGGCGCAAAAATTGGCCGTCGCGTCTTTATTGACCACGGTTTCGGCGTCGTGATCGGTGAGACGGCGGAGATCGGCGACGATTGCACCATCTATCAAGGTGTCACACTGGGCGGCACTCGCCTCTACAAGGGCACCAAGCGCCACCCGACACTCGGCAAAGGGGTTGTTGTGGGTGCAGGTGCGCAAGTGCTGGGTGGTTTTGTCGTGGGCGATGGGGCCCGTATTGGTTCTAATGCTGTCGTGGTCAAGCCGGTACCGGCATATGCAACAGCAGTGGGCAATCCCGCGCGTGTCATTGCAAAAGACGATGAGGAGGAGAGCTCCTCTGCAATCCCTGCGATGTTGATGGCCGCCTATGCAGTCGATCCAGGCGCGGCAGACCCTTTGAACAAGGTTTTAAACGAGCTGATTACGCATGTGGCTAGACAAGATGAACGCATCTCAAACCTGTGCCAGTCACTTGAAGCGATGGGCTCCAAAATTCAGGACGCCTCACCGCCACTGGATACAAAGAAACTCACCAAGATTGTGGATGAATAAACGGAGCTGAGTGCTTAAAGCAGGGCTGAGTGCTTAAAGGTTTGACAAACCTGATTAGCTTAACGATGTTGCAATACGTCTTTGTGCCTGCACGACAAATCTCTCTGCGGTGTCCACGAGCGTCACGACAAACTCATGCCCCACCTTAAGGGCATTAGACAAGATCACGAGATCTTCAATGTACTCATGCACCATTTTGTAGGTAGTACGATTCCTTTTGGACCACACGGCAAAGGAATTGCAAACGCAAGCGAAGCCCTTCTTCGAGCTTCACAAGACGACTCCAGTGCGAGCAGCAATGTCATGGACAGGTTGAATCATGAGGTTGGGCGCTTTCAGCACGACATCAACTTTACGCCCATTCATCGCACGTGACACGCGGCTAGCGACTCGGGCGCTCAAAAGGGCGGGCTCTGATACAGCATTGGGTACCTCAATCATTAAGTCTACGTCCCCGCCTTTGGCTGCATCGTTGACTCTGGATCCAAATAAAGTGACGCGCGCACGCTCTCCAAACACGCGAAAAGTTGTGTCTCGAATCATCGCTATTTGGGCCAAATTCAGTCTCATAGCTTTGTTGAACCATACCGTCGCTTAAAACAACAGATCTATCCCCAGCCCAGTCAGTCGACGCAGCTCTTGCTCCCCCGCCCCAGACACGTCATCCACCACGCGCACCACACCGCCTGGCTCAATCTGAAAAACTGCGATATCGGTATAAACGCGAGAGACACAGGCAAGACCCGTCAGAGGATATGTACATTGCTTGACGAGCTTGCTCTGGCCATCTTTGGTGAGCAGTTCCATCATGACAAACACGTCTTTCGCACCTGCGGCCAGATCCATCGCGCCGCCGACTGCAGGAATCGCATCGGGCTCGCCAGTAGACCAGTTGGCGAGGTCGCCATTGACCGCGACTTGGAACGCGCCGAGCACACAAATATCCAGGTGTCCGCCACGCATCATGGCGAACGAATCGGCGTGATGGAAATAGCTACCACCAGGTAACAAGGTCACAGGCTGCTTGCCCGCATTGATCAAATCCCAGTCTTCTTGTCCGGGAGCGGGCGCAGGCCCCATGCCCAACACCCCATTTTCGCTTTGCAGAAAAATGTCTTTGTCTTGAGGCAAATAATTGGCGACCTTGGTCGGCAAACCGATCCCGAGGTTGACGATTGCGCCTTCTGGAATATCGCGCGCCACGCGGGCGGCGATCTCATCTCTGGAGATACGTTTCATGATTTAACCTTTGACTGCTTTGGCTGCTTGAGTTGGAATGCACACAACACGCTTGACGTAGACACCGGGTGTCACGATCGCCTCTGGATCGAGCTCGCCGAGTTCGACGATTTCATTGACTTGCGCAATAGTGAGCTTGGCGGCCGTTGCCATCACAGGACAAAAATTACGGGCTGTTTTGCGATACACAAGATTGCCCCAGCGGTCGGCGCGATGCGCACGGATTACGGCGACATCAGCCTTGATAGGGCCCTCTAAAATGTAGTCTTGACCATCGATCGTGCGGACCTCTTTGCCCTCGGCAAGCTGCGTACCGACTGCGGTACGCGTAAAAAAACCACCAATCCCGGCACCACCGGCGCGTATGCGTTCAGCGAGTGTGCCTTGAGGCACAAGCTCCAACTCAAGTTTGCCGGCGCGATAAAGCCCGTCAAAAACATGAGAATCTGACTGGCGGGGGAACGAACAAATGATCTTACGCACTTGACCCGAAGCCAACAGCGCTGCAATCCCCGTATCGCCCGAACCTGCGTTATTGCAGACAATCGTCAGCTCACGCGCGCCCTGCTCGATCAAGCCGTCAATCAGCTCGTGGGGTTGCCCTGCACCGCCAAAGCCACCAATCAGCACGGTCGATCCGTCCTGAATGCCTGCCATGGCTGCCTGCAAATCAGGCACGATTTTAGAGATCATGTTTTATTCACCTTGTCACGTATCGTGTATTTATTTAATCGATTATAGAGAAGTCTGACATCACCGTGGCTTACACTAAAGGCTTCGCCAGATTCGCTGCACCGATCCTTTAAATACCCTATGCAAGACAATGCCCTGACACCCGCTAGCAGTGAGCAACACACCCCCATGATGCAGCAGTATTTGCGGCTCAAGGCGGAGGCTGGCCCGTTGTTGTTGCTCTATCGCATGGGAGATTTCTATGAGATGTTTTACGAGGATGCCGAGCGCGGCGCGCGTCTGCTTAATCTGACGCTCACGCGTCGCGGCACTTCCAACGGTGCGCCAATTCCGATGGCGGGTGTGCCTTATCATGCCGCGGAACAATATCTCGCCAAACTCGTGGCTGCAGGTGTCTCGGTCGCGATCTGCGAACAGATCGGCGACCCCGCCACCAGCAAAGGCCCGGTTGACCGAAAGATCGTGCGGATCGTAACGCCGGGCACGCTCACCGACGAGGCACTCTTGCCCGCCAAATCAGACCGTTCTGTCGCGGCGGTCTTTGTCTCTCGCAAAGGCAAAACACCCCGTGCAGGCCTAGCCTGGCTCAACCTGGCCAGCGGTGAATTCAAGGTGACAGAGTGCGCACCTGAGGCATTGGACTCGGAGCTTCATCGCATCGAGCCGGCTGAGCTGATTCATGCCGACGATGTCGAGCTCGACGTAAGCTTAAACTGTGCCACCACCCGCGTTCCCCCTTGGCATTTTGAGGCCGAGCAAGCCCAGGCGCAACTCCTCGCGCATTTCAAAACACAATCGCTCTCTGGTTTTGATGTGGACGATCTCCCGACCGCTATTTGCGCGGCGGGTGCATTACTCCGTTACGCGGGTCGCACACAAGGCCAAGGGCTCGCACACATTCAAACCCTCAGCGCGGATCGTGCCAGCCAATATGTATTGATGGATCCCGCCACGCGCCGCAACTTGGAGCTGACCCGCACACTATCCGGTGAAGAAGCCCCCACACTTTTTTCTATTTTAGATAGTTGCCGCACACCGATGGGCGCCCGTTTGTTGAGACGTTGGCTCCATCATCCTTTGCGTGACAATGCGCCCGTCCTCGCGCGCCAACAAGCGATCGCTGCGCTCATACAAGCCAACGATTCCAGTACCGCATTGCTACACGCAACTTCAGTCCTAGAGTCGTTGCGTACAGCATTAAACGCACTACCCGATCTAGAGCGTATCGCCACCCGTATCGCGCTGCTGTCTGTGCGGCCACGCGAACTTGCAAGTTTGCGTGATGCGCTCGCCGCCTTACCTGAGTTGCAAAAGCTGCTTACATCGGCACACTCTGGA
>JBIKOQ010000369.1:0-2776 GCA_044357955.1 Burkholderiaceae bacterium
TCTGATAAGTGGGCCTACGAAATCATCAAACAAGTCGGTAACTACGGTGAGAGTTTTGCTCGAAACGTCGGCCCAAGCACACCGCTGCGACTTGAGCGTGGCCTGAATGCACAGTGGACCAAGGGCGGCCTGATGTACGCCTGGCCCATCCGCTAATCTCTCTTGATACATAGGGGCGACTGCTTTGCGGTCGCCCTAAGTTATGACGAAGCTTAAAGAATCAAACGTAGTACCTCCTGCTCGAAGACGTTTGTCTTGGAATGATCCAGGCACGCGCTCGATTGTTTACCAAGTTCTTGCATTGCTCGCCGTAGGCGGTTTCATATGGTTTTTAGTTCACAATACCCTGACTAACCTGTCAGCGCGTAACATTTCGACAGGTTTTGATTTTCTCAATAGAGAAGCAGGTTTTGCGATTGGTGAAACGCCGATCGCCTATAGTCCCGCGAGCACCTATGGTCGGGCGATCACGGTCGGCTTGCTCAACACCTTGCGCGTCGCCTTGATTGGCATTGTGCTTGCCACGCTCTTGGGAACACTGATCGGTATCGCTAGACTATCGAGTAACTGGCTGATCCGCAATATTTCAAGCATTTACGTCGAAGTCATGCGTAATGTTCCCTTGTTGCTTCAATTGTTTTTCTGGTACGCCATTATCTCGGAAACGCTTCCGGGTCCTCGACAGGCGTTGAATCTAATGCCCGGTGTGTTTGTATCGAATCGGGGCATGAAGATGCCTACGGTTCATGGCGATGGTCTACTTTGGCTGTTGGTGGGCTTTTTAGTTGCCATCATCCTAATGATCATCATGGCAAAGTGGGCGCGTAAAAATCAGGAAAAGACGGGTCAAATTTTCCCCACTGTCAGATGGTCCCTTGTCTTGTTATTCGTCGTCCCAGTCGCAATGTGGTTGTTGAGTGGGACCTCCATGTCGCTCGATGTCCCTGAACTCAAAGGCTTCAACTTTGTTGGCGGGATGACACTCTCTCCCGAGTTCGCAGCGTTGCTGATTGGTTTGGTTATTTACACTGCAGCCTTTATTGCCGAAGTGGTGCGCTCGGGTATCCAATCGGTCAATCGTGGACAATGGGAAGCCGCTGAGGCGCTTGGCCTTAAGCGTGGACAGGTTTTGCGTTTGATTATTCTGCCTCAGGCCTTGCGAGTCATTATTCCTCCGATGACAAGTCAGTATCTGAACATCACAAAGAACAGCTCGCTTGCGGTGGCGATTGGCTATCCCGATATCGTGTCTGTGATTAATACGACGCTCAATCAAACTGGACAGGCGATTGAGGGCATCATGATGATCATGGCGGCTTATCTGACGGTGAGCTTGTCGATCTCGGTATTTATGAACTGGTATAACAAACGCATTGCGTTGGTGGAGCGTTGAGATGAGCACGCCTACCCACTTAGTTTCAACTGAAAAAGCCCCCGCAAGCAGCGTGGGCGTGTTCGCATGGATACGTTCACAGCTTTTTTCGTCACCGATTAATAGTTTGCTGACGATCCTTTCAGTCTGGCTACTGCTCGCAACGGTGCCCGCGATGGTGGACTGGTTTTTGATCAATGCGAATGCCACTGCCTCGACAGCCGATGAGTGTCGCCAGTCGAAGGGCGCGTGTTGGGCGATGATTGTTGAAAAACATCGTCTTATTTTGTTTGGCCTCTACCCTTACGACGAGCAATGGCGACCGCTGATTTCGACCGGTATTCTAGTCAGTTCGATCATTCTCAGCGGCTGGAGAAAACTCTGGAATATCTGGTTACTCGTCGTTTGGACGGTGTCCTTAACTGTTGTTGCGATATTGATGTGGGGAGGGATGTTTGGCCTGACCTATGTGGAAAATACGCAGTGGGGCGGTCTGGGACGTCGTTCCAACATGCCTGCTATCAAGACGATTTGTATTGTGTATATCGAGCTCATCCGTGGTGTGCCGCTGATCAGTATGTTATTCATGTCAGCTGTGATGTTGCCTTTGTTTCTGCCCGAGGGAATGAGCATCGATAAGTTGCTGCGCGCGCAGATTGCCATCATTATCTTTGCGGCGGCCTATATGGCTGAAACAATTCGCGGGGGACTGCAAGCGATCCCCAAAGGTCAGTTCGAAGGGGCCGAATCGCTGGGCTTGAGTTATTGGCAACAAATGAGGCTGATCGTTTTGCCCCAAGCGCTTAAGATTGTTATTCCGCCTCTGGTAGGTTTGTTCATTGCTCTGTTCAAAGACACTTCGCTGGTGGTCATCATCGGTATCTTTGATTTGACGCAGGCTGCGAAGGCTGCTCTCACAGATTCAGCCTGGAGTGGCTTTAGTGTTGAGGTTTACGTCTTTATTTCCGCCATTTATTTCGTTTTTTGTTACTCGATGTCCAAATACAGCCAGTCTCTCGAAAAGCGACTGGCGACCGGTCATGAGCGTTAGGAGCTGCGCGCCAATCTCTGAGCGCGCCCGATCTCTGGAGAACATGTATGGCTGATGCCATCATCCGCATGAAAGATGTCAACAAGTGGTTCGGCAAGTTCCATGTGCTGCGCAATATCAATCTGGAAGTCGCTCAGGGCGAGCGCATTGTGGTGTGCGGCCCTTCCGGTTCTGGAAAGTCGACGTTGATTCGTTGTATTAATCGTCTCGAAGAGCATCAAAAGGGTCAGATCATCGTTGATGGCACTGAAATCACGAATGATTTGAGAGATGTAGAAGCCATTCGTCGCGAAGTGGGGATGGTGTTTCAGCACTTCAACCTGTTTCCGCACTTGACCGTATTGGAAAATCTT
>JBIKOQ010000414.1:0-2503 GCA_044357955.1 Burkholderiaceae bacterium
TTACAATCGGTCCGATTTGGGTGCTTAAAACGCCCAAGGCTGAAGCCGAAGCCCGTGCCATGAAATACTTGGAGCGTGTCCGGATCAGCGAGCAAGCGCTTAAGTTTCCTGGGCAGTTGTCCGGAGGTCAGCAGCAACGCGTCGCCATCGCCCGTTCGCTCTGCATGGATCCAAAAATCATGTTGTTTGATGAGCCGACCTCGGCGCTTGATCCTGAAATGGTCAAAGAAGTGCTGGATGTGATGATTGGACTCGCCGAAGAGTCAGGCATGACGATGCTGTGTGTGACGCACGAAATGGGTTTTGCTCGCAAAGTCGCCGATCGCGTGATCTTCATGGATCAAGGCGAGATTATCGAGGAAAACAAGCCAGAAGCCTTTTTTGATCATCCTCAAAATGAGCGTACCAAGCTCTTTTTGAGTCAAATTCTCCACTAATTGGAACGACGATGAATAGCTCACACGGCAAACTTCGCAGAACCTTGTTGTTAGCGCTTGGTTTGAGCACGGTGTTGTTTGGTCCGATGGCTCAAGCGCAAGTTGCTAGCGATTGGCCTACCAAGCCTATTCGTTTTGTCGTGCCTTATCCACCTGGTGGTCCGCTTGATACGATTGCTCGGGTGTTGGCCGAACAGGTTAAACCCACCCTTGGTCAGGCGGTCATCGTTGAAAATCGCCCCGGCGCGGGTGGCAATATTGGTACCGATCTCATCGCCAAGGCGCAGCCTGATGGCTACTCTTTGGTCATGGGCGCAGTCGCTACTCACGCCATCAATCCCTACCTGTACAGCAAGATTCCTTACGACGCTGTACGTGATTTCGCGCCCGTTGCGCTTGTGGCTTCTGTGCCCAATGTGCTGATCGTGAATAAAGAGTTTGCTGACAAAAATGGTATCCGTACGATGCAGGATTTGGTCAAGTATGCGCTGGCGAATCCGGGCAAGCTGAATTATGGTTCTGGTGGCTCGGGCAGTGCGGGTCACCTCGCAGGCGAGTTGCTATCAGTTCGGACAAAGCTCAAGGCCGTTCATATTCCCTATCAAGGTGCGGCTCCGGCAAAGCTTGCTTTGCTTTCCGGACAATCAGACTTTATGTTTGATAATCTTGCCTCTGCGGTCAGCCTGATCAAGGAGGGTAAAGTCCTTGCCTTGGCGGTGACGACCGAGAAACGCTCAGACATATTGCCTGAGGTGCCGACGGTGCAAGAGACAGGAATCAAGCCTTTTGATATTGGGACGTGGTTTGGTGTCTTTACGACTGCGAGTACACCTCCTGCTGTGGTAGCTAAGCTGCATCAAGCCTACGCTGCAGCCCTGGTAGATCCCGCGGTACAGGCACGACTCAAACAGATGGGTTCGAATGCGTCAAGTTTGACGCCTGCACAGTTTGCCGAGATGGTGGTTCAAGAGGGCAAAAAGTATCAGGAGCTGGTCAAGCTCTCGGGTGCCAAGGTTGATTAATGTTGTCGCAGTGACTCGCCTGCGTTGGGTGCAAGACGCCAAAAGGCAAGGCTAGCAAGTGCACACATGGTGCCGATCACAATAAAACCGACCATCACGTCAGCGGCGATCAAGGTATCACTGCCTCGCCAGACCATGCTTAGATTCAGTGCTTCGGCGGCAACACCGACACCCAAGCTAATTCCTAATTGCTGTGCCATGGCGGCAAAGCTGCTGGCTCGGCTCATTCCCGCATGCGCAATGTCGGCATAGGCGAGCGTATTGACGGCAGTGAACTGCAAGGAGCGGAAAAACCCGCCTATCAATAAGATGCCTAGCATGATGAAGCCTGGCATTTCTGGCGTGAAACTCGCGCAGGCGGCTAGGCTCGTCCCAGTCAAGATCGCATTGATGGTAAGCACATGCCGATAGCCCCAGCGGTTGAGGATGCGTGGAGCCGCCATTTTCATCAGAAGAGAGCCGATTGCACCCACAAAGGTGATGAGTCCAGCTGCAAGCGCACTCATGCCAAAGCCGATCTGTAGTAGGAGCGCGAGAAGGTAAGGGGTCGCACCGACCGCAAAACGACACAAATTGCCAGCGAGAACCGCTGCCCTAAAAGTCGGGATACGCAGTAGTTTCAAGTCAAGAATCGGGTTGGGATGTCGGCGTGCGTGCAAAACATATAAAGCACCCGTGATCAGTCCTGTCCCGATGATGGCCAATGAGATCCAAGCAGAGGGGCCGCCATGGCCGAGTGATTCAAAACCGCTGACGAGAGCAGCCATGCAAATGGCGCTGAGTAAAAATCCAATGACATCGAGTCGGGGTGGCTCGGCCTCGGCCGGTAGCTCTTTCACATAGTGAAGAATGAGCCAAATGCCAAGTAAGCCGATTGGTATGTTGATCAGAAAAATCCAATGCCAAGAGGCATACGTGACCAACAGACCGCCTAGGGGAGGGCCAGCCATCGGGCCGATCAATGCTGGCATCGATAAAAAGGCCATCGCCTTTAGTAAGTTATGTTTAGGAATCGTTCTGAGCAAGATGATTCGTCCGACTGGA
>JBIKOQ010000014.1:0-12264 GCA_044357955.1 Burkholderiaceae bacterium
TGTGTCAGAGAGTTTGAGAGCGCGCAGGTTAGCGAGCTGAGGGTAAAGAGGGCAATGGCGGCAATAAACACCCTGCGCGCGCCGTAGCGGTCTGCCGCCCAGCCACTGACGGGTACGAACATCGCGACCGCGATCAGGTAAGACGTAATCGTGATGTTCATACTGATCGGATCAGAGTCCAGATCGCGTGCCATGGCAGGCAGTGCCGTGATCACGACCGTTGAGTCCAGCATCTGCATCAGAAGCGCGCAGCCGACAATAAAGGGCAAGATGCGCTGGGCAGGGGTGGGTGCTTCGTGGGGGTGATTAGACATGGGCTGCTCTACAGTACACTAGCGAGCAGTCTAACCTTTTGTTGACGAGTTATGGCAGACCAATACACCTCAGAAATTACACAGTTCCTCCAGAAATTCAAGTCGGAGCATCCTGATGTCGAGCAACGCCAACGCGACGGCCGTGCCCGCCTCTGGGACCGTCCGCAAGACCCTGAGTTGACCGAAGCATTCAAACAGGCGCGCGTCCGTCAAAACCCCTACGTCTATCAGAACGACTAGAACTCGATGGTGCCCAATCAAGTATCAGGCGATAGCCTGAGTGCGCTCGTGGATCCCTCGATAGACACCACCCCGGATGTCATCGATGCGGTTGCACTTGCACGACTGTATGGCGAACCTTTGTTCTCTTTGCCTAATGATTTGTATATTCCACCTGACGCGCTTGAGGTCTTTCTAGAGACCTTTCAAGGGCCTCTGGATTTATTGCTCTACCTCATTCGTAAACAGAACTTTAATGTTCTGGACATTCCGATGGCCGAAGTGACGCGACAATACTTGTCGTATGTCGATCAGATACGGATGCACAATCTCGAGCTTGCCGCCGAGTATCTTTTGATGGCCGCGATGCTCATCGAGATTAAGGCGCGCATGCTCTTGCCGGTCAAGAAAACAGATTCCGGCGAAGAGCCCGAGGATCCGCGCGCAGAACTCGTCAGACGTCTGCTCGAGTACGAGCAAATGAAACTGGCAGCCCAAAATCTGGATGCCTTGCCACAATTGGGACGTGATTTTCAGCGCTCACAGGCTTTTGCGGATTTGCGCATCGAGCGCGCTTTGCCTGAAGTGAGCGTTGATGATTTGCGCCAAGCCTGGATCGATATACTGAAGCGTGCCAAGCTCAATGCACACCATCACATTACACGTGAGCAATTATCGGTGCGTGATCACATGACGCATATTTTGAGGCGCTTATCAAATGTGCGTTTCATCGAATTTGGCGAGCTCTTCATGGAACGTATTTCAGAGGGGGCGGCTGTCGCCGTCGTGGTCGTGCATTTTCTTGCATTGCTCGAACTTTCTCGCGAATCTTTGCTCGAAATCACACAGGCCGAGCCCTATGCGCCCATCTATGTTCGACTGGCTTACACCAGCGCTGCGGTTTGACCGCTCGTCATACTGCATTCGGAGAATGTATTGAAGGTTGTACATACGATTGAAGAGTTGCGTGACCAACTGCGAGGCCAGTTGCGCGTTTCTTTTGTACCTACTATGGGTAATCTGCATGAGGGCCATTTGGCGCTCATGAAACTCGCTAGGCAGCATGGTGATCCTGTTGTCGCAAGTATTTTTGTCAATCGCTTGCAGTTTGGTCCCAACGAGGATTTTGAACGCTACCCTCGGACTTTACAGGACGATATTGCTAAGCTCGAGCGTGATCGGAATGTGTATGTGCTGTTCGCGCCGGATGAGCGCGAGTTGTACCCGGAGCCTCAAAGCTATCGAGTGCAACCTCCCCAAGAGTTGGGCGATATCCTCGAAGGCGAGCATCGTCCCGGTTTCTTTGGTGGTGTGAGTACCGTGGTGCTCAAACTTTTCTCCTGCGTTCAGCCTCGCGTCGCGGTCTTTGGAAAAAAGGACTATCAACAACTGATGGTGATACGCAATATGTGTAGACAGTTTCAGTTACCCGTTGAGATCATGGCACATGAGACTGTCCGCGCGGACGATGGCTTGGCGCTTTCTTCGCGCAATGTCTATTTGCAAGATACAGAGCGCAAAGAAGCGCCACAATTGTTTGCTTTATTACAGTCTATGCAAAGCAAACTCCGAGCAGGCCAGCATGATGTCGAACAACTCGCCGCGGAGGTCACCTCGGTCCTCGCCAAGCGTGGCTGGGAGGTTGACTATATCGCCGTTCGTCGACAGCGAGATTTACACAAGCCCACGATTGATCAAGTGACTGCTGGCGAGCCCTTGGTTGCGTTGGCAGCGGCCAAGCTTGGAGCGACGCGTTTGATCGACAACCTCGAGCTTTAAATGTCAATAGGTACCTAGGGTATATCCGCCTGTCAGATTTGACAGCTTACCTTTGAGTCCGTGCTCTGCCAGACTTCGCCTCGTGTTGATACGGAGGCAAGATGAAACATCCTGACGATGACCGTGGTGCGGGTTGGCGAGCACTGACTGCGCGAGAGCGCGATGTGATTCACCCTGTCGCGGAGGGTAAATCAAACAAATTCATTGCAATTGAATTAGGGATTTCGATGCGAACTGTCGAGGCGCATCGCGCACGCATTTTTTACAAAATGGGCGTGCGCAATGCTGTACAACTCGCTCGCGAGGTGTGCAAAAATCCGGAGCCTTGATTAAGGCGTTTCTTATGGGCAGTTAGGTGCTGTGGCCTTGTTGAGCTCGTTAATCGGATCGAGATCAGGCTGTCGAGTCAGCGTGTAAGTCAGGTTGACCGAATCGCCGTTGATGGAGACTAGGCGCAGCACGTTGGTTGAGGTCAGCGCGAGCTCTGCGCGTACGTTACCCGAGGGGTTCAGCAAAACAATGCGAGGAACGGCCTGAGGAATCACCCGCCAGCAGCCTTGATCAGCTAGTGGAGGTCCACTCTTGCTTGCCTGTTCCAAGTAGGCAGCGCGGGCGCGCCAGCGACTATTGGGTGCCAAGGTGATCGTGATGCGTTGCGCTGAGCACTTCATTTCAGGATGAAAGCAGGGCAAGGTACCGGCAAAGGTCAGCGGTTCGGGAAACAGAGAGGCTTGGAGTGAGTCGTTCGCCGCCGTTGCTATGGCACCTTGATTGGCGTTCGCCGCCGCTTGGGTCACAGCGGCGGGTTGCCCTTGCACAGGCGCGGCGTCCGAGGGGCGTCCTTTCAGGCCAATTTGAATCTGGCTTGGCGCTCGTATCGTCTGACTGCCGTAGGGTGACTCGGCATTCTCAATGGCGTCCGTGGTTGAGCTTGCAACCGGAGGGTTGTAGTAGCCGGGCTGTTGCATTTGCTGTTGCATCTGGGCGCAGCCGGCAACGACGACGGGCAAGCAAAGGGCAAGAGTGCGGTAAATCGTTGCACGTAGAGAAGAGTGCCCTGCAGTTCGTCCTGACATGATGACATTCCCAATTAAAAACAAAAGGATCTTTCAAAGAATGATTGCATTTTACGCACTTGGCATCATGGCTGCACAGCTCATACAAAGGAAAGATTAAAGTGGGTGAGCAGCTATGGATCGCGCTTGTGGGGGTCACGATAGGTTTGTTGTTGTCTTTACCCCTGCTTTGGTTATCGTGGAAAATACCTCAGCAACTCTTAATGGAGGGTTCTGAGCTGCATTTGTTGACTTCGAGTGAACCGGCAATGTGTGGGCTTCAGTGGCAGGATGTCCTGTTTGTGTCGCTGCTCTGTGTATGCGCCTCGAGTGCAGCCTTACTCTGGGGGCTGGAAGTCGAAACGTTTGTGGCGTTTGCTTTTTGCGCCGTGCTTTTGCTGCTTGCTCGGATTGATGCCCGTACGCATTTGTTACCGGATGTCCTCACGCAGCCTCTTTTATGGCTGGGTTTGCTGTGGCATGCTGCGGGCTTGGGCGAGCGGTCTCTGGAACTTGCGGTTTGGGGGGCGGCGGCGGGATATATTGTTCTTTGGTTGCCAGCAGGCTTGTTGGGTGCCTGGTTAGGCAAGACGCTGATGGGGCATGGAGACTTCAAACTCTCGGCTGCGATTGGCGCATGGCTGGGTTGCTGGGCTTTACCTTTTGTGTGGTTATTGGCGTGCACTTCAAGCATGTTGATTGTCGCTTTGTCCGCGTGTTTCGGTGGGTGCCGGTTACGAGAGCCCATGCCTTTTGGGCCAGGTTTGGCGCTTGGAGGTATCCTGATGCTATTTTTTGATACGTTGTAAGCGAATTTCCAGGAGAAACGGGATGTTCAAGTTAGGTCTGACCGGAGGAATAGGCTCAGGCAAGACCCATGTCGCTAATTTATTGGCGAGCTGGGGGGCGACTGTGATTGATTCGGATTTGATTGCGCACCAGCTCACTGCGCCGGGCGGAGCGGCGATCGAGGCGATTAGCCGCGTTTTTGGCGCAGGACTGATTGATGAGAGTGGTGCCCTCGACCGGGGTCGTATGCGTGAACTGGTGTTTGCGGACGCCCGTCGCCGGATTGAGTTAGAGGGTATCTTGCATCCTCTCATCGCGAAGGAAGTTCTTCGCCAAGCCCATGAGGCAAAAGGGCTTTATGCTGTTTTTGTTGTTCCTTTGCTGATCGAGTCCGGACGCTGGCGCGAGAGAGTCGACCGACTTTGTGTGGTCGATTGTGATGAGGAGACGCAGATTGCTCGCGTGCACGCCCGCAGCGCAATACCCATCGAGACTATTCGCCGGATTATGGCAGCGCAGGCGTCCCGCTCTGAACGACGCGTTGCGGCTGACGATATAATTGCCAATATGGCAACAACATCCTTGGAGGATCTTGAAAAACAAGTATTGGTCTTGCATAAAGCGTGGTGTAACCTAGCGAAATCAGGCTAAAAGCGTTAAATACACCGCAAATGCCGCATCGGCTTGGATGATGAGAACTAGTGATTCTTTTTGAATACCCATTTAATGAGCGAGTCCGTGCGCTGATGCGCCTGGAGTCTCTGCTTGATCGAGTGATGTTCTTTGCCAAGCCTGGCGATGCGCGGCACCATCAGGTCGCGCTCGGGGCATTGTTTGACTTGCTGGATGCGACCGAACGTACGGATATGAAAGGGACTGTCCTTCAAGATTTAGAGCGACAGCGCGGCGTTTTGCTGTCATTGAGAGATCACCCCGGGGTCGAGCCGAAAACATTGGCCGAAATGCTCGTAGAAATTGAGCGTGTCATGACCAATCTCAATGCTGCAGGTAAAACAGGTCAGGAACTCAGAGCGAATGAGTGGCTCAGTAGTTTGCGAGGACGCTTAGCCGTACCCGGGGGTGGAACGCAGGTGGATATGCCTTCCTTTCACGCCTGGCAATACAGAACAGAAGCTCAGCGTTGTCATGATTTGCAGCGTTGGATGTCTTCTCTGATGCCCCTGCAAGCAGGCATCAGCATGGTTATGCGCTTATTGCGCGAGACGGGACAACCAACGGATGCGGTCGCACCGCAGGGGGCTTATCAGCAAATGCTTGCTGGCAAAACTTATCAGCTGCTGCGCGTTTGGGTGGATGAGTCTGCAGACGTGTTCCCTGAAATCAGCGCTAACAAATACATGGTCTGGATTCGTTATTCCTCGCAGGATGGCGAACAACGACCACAGGCGGTCAATCATGACGTCGCCTTCAAAATGACCCTTTGTGCCCTTTAGGGCCTGCTGGAATTCATATGTCTGAAAGTAATGTGGCAAGGTCGGCGTTTCGCTCGCCCTTGATGTGGTTGATTATTGCCTTGATGCTGGCGGGTCTTGGTTGGTGGCAGTTTGGCACTACGAAAAAAGTGGCGCCAAAAGGGCCGCCGGCTGGGATGAATGCAGGTACGCCTGTCAGGGTAGCCGCGGCGCGCCTGCAGGATCTTGATCTTTACTTACGTGGGCTTGGTACGGTGACCGCCTTAAATACTGTCACTGTGCGCAGTCGCGTGCAGGGCGAGTTGCTCGAGGTATTGTTCAAAGAGGGCGAGCAGGTCAAGGAGGGCACATTATTGGCGTTGATTGATCCACGGCCTTTTGAAGTCGCACTCAATCAAGCGCTCGGAACTCAACAGCAAAATGTGTCGCAATATGAAAACGCTAAGCGTGATTTGCAGCGCTACCAGACCTTGCGCAAACAAGATTCGATCGCTCCCCAGCTCTTAGATACGCAAGCAGCACTCGTCAGAAAATTTGAAGGTCAGATCAAAAGCGATCAAGCGACGGTTGATAACGCGCGTCTCCAGTTGAGCTACACGCGCATCACAGCACCTATCTCTGGCAAGCTTGGTTTAAGACGTGTAGATGCGGGCAACTTAGTGAACGCGAATGATCCTGTCGGTCTCGTCGTGATAACAGAGACTCAGCCTATTTCAGTTGTTTTTACACTTCCTGAAAATGATTTGCCCGCGGTGAGGCAACCGATGCTTGCAGGACGAAAGCTCGAGGTCGATGCGTACGACCGTGCGGATGCAAAGCGTCTCGCACAAGGTGTACTCATGTCCATTGATAATCAGATAGACATTACGACGGGTACGGTCAAGCTCAAAGCGGAGTTCAAAAACGCGGATGATGCTTTGTTTCCCAACCAGTTCGTCAATGTTCGCATGAAGGTTAGAACGCTGAAGGATGCGTTGACGATTCCTGCGAGTGCGATCCAGCAGGGTAATCGAGGTGCATTTGTGTATGTCATTGAGCCTGAGGGTACGGCCTCTGTGCGCGTGGTGAAAGTGGGGGACAGGACCGCGGAGTCTTTGGTGATTCTCGATGGAATCAAAGCGGGCGAGCGCGTGGTATTGGAGGGGGTAGACCGTTTGCGTGAAGGTGCAAAGGCACGCGTGATAGAGCCAAATCGATGAATATTTCCCGGCCATTTATTCTTCGGCCTGTCGCGACAACACTGGCGATGATCGCGATGTTGTTGTGCGGTTTGATTGCTTATAAATGGTTGCCGGTTTCTTCGTTGCCCGAGGTGGATTACCCCACCATACAAACAACAACGTTTTATCCAGGCGCGAGCCCCGAAGTGATGGCTGCTTTGGTGACTTCACCGTTAGAAAGACAGTTCGGGCAAATGCCGGGTTTACGCCAGATGACCTCAAGCAGTACGACAGGCGCCTCTTCTATCACCTTACAGTTTTCCTTAGCGCTACCGCTTGATGTCGCGGAACAGCAGGTTCAGGCTGCGATCAACGCCGCATCGAATTTACTCCCTAAAGAATTACCGGCACCGCCCATCTACAATAAAGTGAATCCCGCGGATGCCGCTGTCATCACGCTTGCTATCACTTCGCCTACGGTACCATTGCCTCAGGTGCGTGATCTCGTCGAGACACGGATGGCCCAAAAAATATCCCAAGTCTCAGGTGTCGGCTTAGTGACGATCGCCGGAGGACAAAGACCGGCGTTGCGGATCCAGGCTAATCCGCAAGCACTCGCAGCCTACGGCTTGGCGCTTGCGGATCTGCGAACTGCTGTGATGGCTTCGAATGTAAATCAGCCCAAAGGAACGCTTGACGGTCCGGTGCGCTCAACCACGATCGATGCCAACGATCAGCTTCGAAATCCCGCGGATTACCGAGATCTCATTGTGGCGTATCGTAACGAGGCGCCTTTGCGGCTTGGTGACGTCGCCGAGGTGGTGTTGGATGCGGAAGACTCGCGCCTAGCCGCATGGGCGAACCAGCAGCCTGCGATCTTGTTGAACGTGCAACGTCAGCCTGGCGCAAACGTGATTGAGGTCGTTGACCGCATTCATAAATTGCTACCCCAGCTTAGAGCGGCTTTGCCTGGCAATCTCGATGTCACGGTGATGTCGGATCGAACGCAAACGATTCGTGCCTCGGTTAAAGACGTCCAGGTGGAAATGCTGATCGCCATTGGTCTAGTTGTGCTGGTCACGTTTGTATTTTTGCGAACCTTAACAGCTACGCTGATTCCTAGTGTGGTGGTGCCGCTGTCTCTTATTGGTACCTTTGGGATTATGTATCTGATGGGCTTTAGCATCAACAACCTGACCTTAATGGCGTTGACAATCGCGACAGGTTTTGTGGTGGATGATGCGATTGTCATGATTGAAAACATCGCACGCTATCTTGAACGCGGCGAAAAGCCCCTTCAGGCTGCGCTTAAAGGCGCCTCGCAAATCGGTTTTACCTTGGTGTCCCTGACTCTGTCTCTGATTGCGGTGTTGATACCTTTGTTATTTATGACCGAGGTCGTCGGGCGCCTCTTTAGAGAGTTCGCGGTCACTTTGGCGGTCGCTATTTTTCTATCACTGATTATTTCACTCACGCTGACGCCGATGATGTGCGCCCGTTTGTTGCGTGCAGGCAATACGCAGAAGTACGGTTGGGTTGCCCGCAAAACACATGGTTGGATTGAAGCGCTCATCCGTAGTTATGCACGTGGTCTGAAAATAGTGTTACGACATCAGACGCTGACTCTCTTTGTTGCTGTGGGCACCTTTGTCTTGACGGCACTTCTCTACTTGGCGATCCCTAAAGGTTTTTTTCCTGCGCAGGATACAGGGCTGATTCAAGTGGTCACGCAAGCGCCTCAAAATCTATCCTTTAATGCGATGTCTCAACGTCAGCAAGAGGCGGTAGGGATCATTTTGAAAGATCCGAATGTGGCAAGTGTTGCCTCCTTTATTGGGATTGATGGCATCAATGAAACAGTGAATACCGGTCGAATCCAGATTGCATTGCGTGATCAAAATGTGCGTCATGAAAATGTGACCGAAGTCATTCGGCGTTTGGAAAACGAGTTGAGTCTCATGACGGATTTGCAGTTTTATTTTCAGCCCGTTCAAGATCTGACGGTCGAGGATCGAGTGAGTCGTTCGCAATATCAAATGACGCTCGAGGCGGCAGATCCTTCACTCTTGGCGCAGTGGGTACCCAAGCTGGTGGATCAGCTGAGGGTTCAGCCCGAATTGACGGGGGTCGTGGATGATCTTCAAGAGGAAGGTCTGAATACATTCATTCACATCGATCGTGATGCTGCGGCAAGGTTGGGGGTATCTGCGGCCGCGATCGATGATGCCCTCTACGATGCCTTTGGTCAGCGCCAGATTTCAACGATCTTTACCCAGTCCAATCAGTATCGTGTTGTGATTGAAGTGCCCGCGCAGTTTCGTCGTGACCCGTCGTCTTTAGGTTCGGTGTATGTCAAGAGCAGCACGGGTAAGCCCATTGCGCTCAATACAATCGTCAAGGTCACCGAAGGCCGGACTCCGTTGGTTATTAATCGCTTGGATCAGTTTCCTTCCGTCACGATCTCATTTAATTTGAGTCCGCGGACCTCTTTGTCGAGCGCGGTTGAGGCCGTGACGCGCGCGACACAAGAAATTGGAATGCCCCTAGGGATACAAACCCGCTTTCAGGGTGCCGCACGTGCTTTTGAGGCCTCCCTGTCCAGTACCTTGTTGTTGATTCTCGCGGCCATTATTACGATGTACATCGTACTGGGGGTGTTGTATGAGAGTTTTATCCACCCCGTAACAATTTTATCGACCTTGCCGTCTGCCGCGATCGGTGCGTTACTCGCCTTGTTACTGACCGGACGCGATCTCGACATGATCGGTATCATCGGGATTATCTTGTTGATCGGTATCGTCAAGAAAAATGCGATCATGATGATTGATTTCGCATTGGATGCAGAACGAAAGTCAGGACTTTCGCCTAGAGAAGCGATCGAACAAGCCGCGCTATTAAGGTTCAGACCGATTTTGATGACCACGCTCGCCGCGCTCTTTGGCGCGATCCCGCTGATGCTCTCGACCGGAACCGGGGCAGAACTGCGTCAGCCTCTCGGTCTGGTGATGGTGGGTGGTTTGCTCGTGAGTCAGGTGTTGACCCTGTTTACAACGCCGGTGATTTACCTGTTTTTTGACCGGTTACGTTCGCACACGAAGCGTGCGCCAGATGCTTCCTTGACACCATGAATATCTCAGGCCCTTTCATCGTACGTCCGGTCGCGACGACGCTGATCTGGCTGGGCGTGGTGTTGGCGGGTTGGCTCGCGCATGGTTTGTTACCGATCGCGCCCTTGCCGCAGATTGAGCTCCCGGTCATTTCTGTGCGAGCCAACATGCCTGGGGCCAGTCCTGAAGTGATGGCTGCGACGGTCGCTACCCCTCTGGAACGTTCTCTCGGCACGATCGCGGGTGTGACAGAGATGACCTCGCGCAGTACGACAGGTCAGACACGTATCACGTTACAGTTCGATCTTAGTCGCGATATCAACAGTGCCGCCACAGATGTGCAAGGTGCGATCAATGCTGCACGTGCCATGATGCCGAGTGGTTTGCAGAGCAACCCTTCGTATCGCAAGGCGAATCCCTCGGCTGCACCAATCATGACCTTGGCGTTGACGTCTGCGACGCTGTCTCAGGGACAGCTCTATGACATTGCCTCGACGACGGTTCAGCAAAAACTTTCTCAAGTGCAGGGTGTTGGCGAGGTGCAGATTGGCGGAAGCTCCTTGCCCGCCGTGCGCATCGAGCTCAATCCTGATGCCTTGGCGCAATACGGCGTTGCGCTGGATGCGGTCAGAGCAGCAATTGCTGCGGCGAATTCGACCAAGCCAAAAGGTTTTTTGGAGAATGACAGTCATCGCTGGATGATTACGGCCAACGATCAGCTGTGGAAGGCGGCAGATTACAAACCCTTGATTGTGTCTTGGCGCAACGATTCACCCGTCAGGCTCTCTGATGTTGCCAGGGTTGAGGATTCTGTTGAGGATGTTAATAACATTGGTTATTTCAATCATCAGCAGGCGATTTTGGTACTCGTGCGCAGCGAAGCTAAGGCCAATATTATTCGCACTGTCGATGAGATTCGCGCGGACCTGCCAATATTACGTGCCATGTTGCCGGCCGATGTGAATTTGAGCGTTGCGCAAGATCGTACGCCTAGTATTCGTGCTTCGGTCAAAGAGGCCGAACATACCTTAATCATTGCCATTGGCCTTGTAATGTTGGTGGTGTTGTTCTTTTTACGCAATTGGCGCGCCGCATTGATCCCAACGGTGGCTGTCCCGGTCTCCTTGATCGGTACTTTCGGCGTGATGTATTTGCTTGAGTATTCGCTTAATACGATGTCGTTGATGGCCTTGATCGTAGCAACCGGCTTTGTGGTCGATGACGCGATCGTCGTGATGGAAAATATCATGCGTCATCTCGAGCGTGGCGAATCGGTCAAACGGGCCACTTTGCGCGGTACGCGGGAAGTTGGATTTACGGTGCTTTCGATGAGCATTTCACTCATCGCTGTATTTATTCCGATTTTGTTAATGGGGGGATTGCCGGGACGTTTGTTTCGTGAATTCGCCGTGACATTGTCGGTCGCGATTTTGATTTCCATGTTTGTTTCTTTAACGCTGACGCCCATGATGGCCGCGCGATTGCTCAAGCGTAAAGCACCCGAATCTGAGACGAAGGCGCGCGCGAGTTGGTTCGAGCGTGTGCTGGTGCGTAGCATGGATGCGACCGTCAATGCCTATTCGCGTTCCTTGAATTGGGCGTTAGCGCATGGTCGTTTCATGATGCTGTTGCTGGCAGCGACGGTAGGCTTTAATTTTTATCTGTATGGTGTGATCCCTAAAGGATTTTTTCCACAGCAGGATACTGGCATGATGCTTGGATTCTTTTCCACCGATGATGGGACATCGTTTGAATCGATGAAACCCAAGCTGGATCGGTTTCGTCAGGTACTGATGAAAGATCCGGCGATCAATACCGTCACAGCGTATGCAAATGGTCGAGGTGGCAGTAATTCCAGTTTTTTGGCGGTTCAGCTCAAGCCTGTGAGCGAACGAAAGGTGTCTGTGCGCCAAGTCATAAACCGCCTCAGGCCTCAACTCGCCAGTATCCCGGGCGCTAGGCTGTTCTTAATCCCACAACAAGACATTAGGATAGGCGGGCGACAAACCAGTTCTCAGTATCAATACACATTGATGGCCAACGAGCTCTCTGATCTCAAGGAATGGTTACCGAAAGTGCAGCAAGCCATCGCACAGCTTCCTGAGCTTGTAGATGTAGATACGGATGTAGAAGATCGAGGGCGACAGGTTTCCATTGTGATTGATCGCGATGCGGCGCAGCGACTAAATGTGCCGATGGCGAGTATCTCGGCGGTCCTGAACAACTCTTTTAGTCAGCGTCAGATTTCGGTTATGTACGGCGAGAGAAATCAGTATCGTGTGGTGATGGGAGTCGCGCCGCGTCATGCCCAGGGAATGGAGTCGCTGAGTGATGTCTATGTGTTGAGTAAAAGTGGTCAGCGCGTACCGTTGTCTGCGTTCGCGAAATTTGAAACGACCAATGCGCCG
>JBIKOQ010000115.1:0-5590 GCA_044357955.1 Burkholderiaceae bacterium
CCACCATCATCTGCGCGCCGGCTTTTAAGGACTTCTTCATTTCTGGAGTGAGCTCGAAACGCATGAAGTGCACGGAGGAAGTTTTATCGGCTGTCGTGCGATCTAGATCTTCGTTCGCAATGGCATAAACGCGAGGCTGACCTTCGACTTGAACAAACATCTTATGCTCAACACCCAGCAACTTTGATAAAGCCAACCTCCGCTCGCTTTCGTTAGGGTACTCAAGCATCATTGTCGCTTTGAAGTTCGAACCATCCGGCACGAGTGGGTTATAGGCACCCAACTCATCCTGAATACCTTCGTCATCAAATATTTTCTCGACACGCAACATTTCCTGGATTTGATAACGCATCAACAACTCGTTTTCAAACAACAGATTCAAATGCTCACCCAGACGGACACTGCGCTTGCGACGCTCTTCGATCGCTTGCTGTCGCATTTCTGGGCGGGCTTTGTGATAAGCCTCAAGGGTCATCAAACTTTCGCGCGTAATTTTGCTCATTTCTATTTCCTTTACAGACCGTATGCTTTGGCGATCAAGGTGAGAGGATGCGCCAACTCAGCTTTCGCCAAGCCGTTTTCTTCCATACCCTGCTCGATGTGATGGCCGGCAAGTTGGCAATCCGAGCTGATGTAATCGGGCGTGTTGTTAGCCATTGCTTTGAACACCGGTTTGCCGATTTTCATTGCCGTATCGTGAAACTCTTTTTTCACGCCCCAGGTTCCGGAGTGACCAGAGCAACGCTCAACCACATTGACTTCAGTACCAGGCACGAGCTTCAACGTTTCCGCTGTCTTTTTACCCACGTTTTGAACACGCGAATGACAAGGGATGTGATAGCTCACATGACCCAACTCTTCTTTAAAGTCCGTGTTGAGCAAACCATCCCTGTTACGTGCGATGAAATACTCGAACGGATCCCACATCGCGTCCTTGACGCGTTGGACATCCTCTTCATCAGGGAACATCAGCGGTAATTCTTGTTTGAACATCAAGGTACAGGAGGGGATCGGGGTGACAATCGCGTAGCCTTCGCGCGCGAGTTTCGCGAGCTTAGGAATGTTCTTGTCTTTATTGGCCGCCACAGACTCCAAGTCGCCGAGTTCAAGCTTAGGCATGCCACAACAAGCCTCTTTATCGACCAACTCATATGGAATCTGGTTGTGTTCAAGGATCTTGATCAGATCCTGACCGATCCCTGGTTCGTTGTAGTTGATGTAGCACGTCGCGTAAATCGCAACTTTTCCGGGTGTTTTCTCTCCGTCTTTCACAGGCCACGCGGTCGAGACCGTTGCCAGCTGAGGAAAGGTCTTGGGCGCGTACTCTGGGATCCAAGCTTTCTTGTCCACACCAAGTGTCGACTCCATGACCGAGCGCATCACGCCTGTACGATTGATCGCGTTGACAGCCTCCGTCACGATTGGAATCCCCGCGAACATGCCCAACTTATCTGTCGAAGCGAGCACCTTGTCGCGCAGCTGGACGTCACCTTTTTTGAAATTCACGGCTTTCGCGCGCAACATCAAATGCGGAAAGTCCAGATTCCATGGGTGGGGGGGCACATAAGGGCACTTGGTGACGTAACAAACGTCACAGAGGAAGCACTCATCCACAACCTTGTTGTAGTCTTTTTTGTCGACGCCATGCACTTCGCCGTCATCGGTCGCGTCAACCAGATCAAACAGCGTCGGGAACGAGCCACAGAGGCTCAAGCACCGGCGACAGCCGTGGCACATATCAAACACACGTTCCATTTCTGTGTGCAGTTTTTCCTCGTCATAGAATTCTGGGTTAGTCCAGTCCAAGGGATGACGGGTTGGCGCGTCGAGATTACCTTCGCGGTTTGACATAGCGGATCCTTAATTTTGTCACCCTGCGGTCGGGTGCAACGAAAATGATTGTGACCAGCAGAGCCGGCCACAGATAGTGCATTTCAAGCGACGGACATCAGACTGAGTCAGCCGCTCGAATTTCTCAAAGACGCTTAGTCTACCAATGCGTCCAGAGCTTTCTGATAGCGATTGGCGTGTGAACGCTCGGCTTTTGCCAAGGTCTCAAACCAGTCAGCGATCTCGTCAAAGCCTTCGTCGCGAGCGATTTTGGCCATGCCGGGGTACATGTCTGTGTACTCGTGTGTTTCGCCATGAACTGCAGCGGTCAAGTTTTGACGGCTGGAACCGATTGGCAAACCTGTTGCTGGATCACCCGATGCCTCGAGGAACTCGAGGTGACCGTGGGCGTGACCTGTCTCGCCTTCTGCTGTCGAGCGGAACAAGGCTGCAACGTCGTTTTGGCCTTCGATGTCAGCCTTGTTTGCGAAGTACAAGTAGCGGCGGTTAGCCTGTGATTCGCCTGCGAATGCGTCCTTCAGGCACTGTTCGGTCTTTGAACCTTTGAGCTGGGCCATATAGCCTCCTGACAAATAAAAAATATGAAGAAGAAGTGGAGTCTAGATCTATAGAGCCCAGTAAAAAACCGACTCAATCTCTACTCTGCGCACAGTGTATCCGGCAGAAATCTATAAAGGAAATTAAATTTAACTACTTTTTAGATAGTTTTTTCCTAAATGCGATTGCTTTTAGGGGTGTCCGACCCAAACGGGTCGAAATCACCCCCGAAATAAGGCTATTTTGCCGTATCCGCCATCCAGCGCTCTGTTAAGCGCACAAAATAGCTGGCACCCACAGGAATAATGGCATCGTTAAAGTCGTACGAGGTATTGTGAACCACACATGCTCCCTCACCGTGTCCTTCCAGACGGTGATGACCGTCTCCGTTGCCGATAAACGCATAGCAACCTGGCTTGGCCATCAACATATGCGCAAAATCCTCTGCCGCCATGACGCCCGGAAACTGATCATTGACCATCTCGGGACCTACGATCTCACGCATGACTTGAGCTGCGAATTGCGCTTCCTTGGCATGATTGACCACTGGAGGCGAAGCGCGCCTAAAGAAAATCTCGGCCTCACATTCGTGGGCCAAGGCAATCTGTACCGCAAGGGTACGCAAACGCTCCTCCAGTCGATCCAAGGCCGAGACTGAAAACGTACGAATCGTGCCACCGACTGCCGCCACATCCGGGATGACATTAGGTGCAACCGAGCCCTCAAGCTGCGTCACCGCCAGCAATGCACGCTCAGTGCTCGGGATGACCTTTGCCACCAAGCCCTGGAGTGCCTGGGCAAACTCCAAAGCGGGCGCGATCGGATCTGTTCCCGTATGCGGTAAAGAAGCATGGGTCCCTTGACCCTTCATTTTGACTTTGAAGGTATTGCTCGAGGCCATGAAAGGCCCGTTATTCAGAGCAAAGCCACCCACGTTACCAATTGAAAAGTTGTGCAAACCAAACACTGCCTCACAAGGGAAGCGCTCGAACAACCCATCCTCGATCATCTTCTTGGCACCGGCTTTACCCATTTCCTCGGCAGGCTGGAACACAAAGTTCACCGTGCCATTGAAATTGCGCGTCTGGGATAAGTGCCAAGCGGCGGCGAGCAGCATGGTCGTATGCCCGTCATGGCCACACGCATGCATCTTTCCGTCATTGGTGGACTTGTGCTCGAACTCATTGATCTCCTGCAAGGGCAAGGCATCAAGATCAGCACGCAAACTTAAGGTTCGACCGCCCTCTCCGACTTTCAAGACGCCCACGACGCCTGTGCCCGCGATACCGCGATGCACTTCGATCCCCCACTCCTTAAGAAGGGTCGCGACAATCTCAGAGGTGCGGTGTTCATCGAAACCGAGCTCAGGATGGGCGTGAATATCACGACGGATTTTAATAAAACGGCTGTAGTCCGCAAACGCATCGACGAGTTTCATAGATTAATTGTTCCGATTAAAAATTGACGTTGTTACCGCCCTTGAGTCCCAAGATATCGCGCGCCTCATCAGGCGTCGCAACCTCGCAGTTCAAGGCTTCTAAAACTGTGCGAATCCGTGTGACCTGTTCTGCATTAGACGCCGCCATCTTGCCAGGTCCGATCCACAGAGAGTCCTCAAGACCCACGCGCACATGCGAACCCATCGCAGCCCCCATCGTCGCCAATGGGATCTGGTTACGACCGGCGCCTAGGATCGACCACTGATACTGATTACCAAACAACCGGTCCGCAGTGCGGCGCATGTGCATCAGATCTTCTGGGTGAGGACCAATGCCGCCCAAAATTCCAAATACCGATTGAATAAAAATAGGTCCTTTCACCAAACCCTTTTCGGCGAAATGCGACAAGTTATAGAGGTGACTGATGTCGTAACACTCAAATTCAAAACGCGTCCCGTTCTCCGAGCCGCGCCGCAAAATTGTTTCAATGTCTTTGTAGGTGTTTTTAAACACGAGGTCACGACTATTTTCAAGATGCTGGCGCTCCCACTCGTGCTTGAATTCTTTGAAGCGATCCAGCATGGGAAACAAGCCAAAATTCATCGACCCCATATTGAGCGAGGCAACCTCGGGCTGAAAGGTCATCGCCGGACGCATGCGCTCCTCAACCGTCATGTGCGGACTCCCTCCCGTCGTGATGTTGATCACGGCATTGGTCGCAGCTTTGATTTCTTTTAAAAATGGTCGAAAAAACTCAGGATCTTGCGTTGGCTTGCCATCCTTGGGATCTCGCGCGTGCAGATGCAAGATCGCGGCACCCGCACGGGCAGCGTCAATCGCCGACTTGGCGATCTCTTCTGCGGTGACGGGAAGATGGGGCGACATGCTCGGGGTATGAATCGCTCCCGTTGCCGCACAGGTAATAATGACTTTTCGCGCGCTGGCCATACTGACTCCGTGTCTTTACGTTTGATTAAATACTCACTAAAACATCCTAACTTAAGCCATTACTCTGCTGACTTTTTATGCGCCGCCAAGGCCATTAATCGCCGATCGCGCCAAAGTCGCCGCTCAAGCAATTTTTCCTTTGGCAAAGCAGCGCGCCTTTGAGACTCCAGCTTTTCGATCACGGCTTCTGACCATGGCTCGGTTGAGGTCTGCTCAGTAGAAATAGACTGATACATATCATTAAAGCGTCTGGCGTAATCCGCCAGACCGTCAGGTGCATTCAGGTCGATCGTTTCGAAAGGTCCCATAAACGACCACCTCAAACCAAGGCCCTCGCGCACCGTCACATCGAGCCCCTCGGCATCGACATATCCCTGCTCAACCAATCTAAAGGCCTCGCGCAACAACGCGCCTTGCAAACGATTGAGGACAAAACCCTTTAGCTCGCGATGAATCTTGACGGGTTTTTGTCCGACACCCTCCATCACATCCCAAGTCTGCTGGACCACCTTGGCGTCAGTCCAGGGTGCACCACAAATCTCAACAACAGGGACAAGATAGGGAGGATTCACGGGATGCGCGATCAAACATCTCGCACGACCCATAAGCTCTTCTGTAAAAGCAGAAGCTGGGATACTCGAGGTGGAACTCGCCAAAATCGTGGCGGGCGGAGCGAGAGCATCCATGCGGGCAAAGATCTCTTTTTTCATTTCAAGCCGCTCAGGCAAACTTTCTTGCACATAGTCTGCGCCGGCCATCGCCTCTTCGAGCGTGGCACATCCACTTATTCGTGAAACAAGGCCCATAGGGTCGTC
>JBIKOQ010000116.1:0-5588 GCA_044357955.1 Burkholderiaceae bacterium
ATCCAGGGGCGGGCAATTGGAACGGGACGCTTTTGAATGGTCTGTTGTACCGGTACCCAGAATTGGTGCACGTGGCCAGAGCGGGGATTGTGCATCGCCTCGATAAGGATACCTCTGGTTTGCTGGTGGTGGCTCGAAACGAAGTTGCCCAAACGCATCTGGTTCGACAGTTGCAGGCAAGGTCGATGGGACGCGAGTATTTGGCGCTGGCACATGGGCGTATGCTCGGCACAGGGACGGTGGATCGTCCGATTGGTCGGGATCCAAGAGTGCCGGTCAGAATGGCGGTAGAGCGCCCAAGCGCCCCCAAGGCCGCTGTGACCCATTATGAGCTGATGCGTGTGGGTGAGTATCATGGCTCCAATATTTCTCAGGTACGTTGCCGTCTGGAAACAGGAAGGACGCATCAGATTCGTGTCCATTTGGCGAGCCTAGGGCACCCTTTGCTGGGCGACACGCAGTATGGCGGCCGGTTGTTGGGGGATGCCAATCGTCAAATGCTTCACGCCTACCAGATCCGTTTTGAAGACCCAGGTCATGATGGTCAAGAGGTGAGCTTTACTGCACCTCCCGCGCAAGATCTTTTACGCGTTCAAGAACATATCCTATGGAAATAAACGGCGAATTTCCTGTTCCTGTTGTGCGACCCAAACAAGCTTGGTCAGGCGTACAAGCGTTTTGCACCACGCGAGTCGGCGGCGTCGGGGTCGCGCCTTATGATACGTTCAATCTCGGTCTGGGCGCCGGTGATGTGCCGCAGACTGTTTTGGCAAACCGACGTTTACTTAGCAGTTTCGTGCCTTCCCAACCCGCCTGGCTCAAGCAAGTGCATGGCGTTCGGGTTGTTGACGCCGATCATGCTGAAACATTCAGTGATGAGTCTGAGCCACCCGAGGCGGATGCATCGGTGACAATCTGCCCTGACCGCGTGCTGGCAGTGCTGACCGCGGATTGTTTATCTGTCGTGTTGTCTGACCGGGATGGGACCGTCTTGGGCGCGGCGCATGCGGGGTGGAAAGGCTTGGCCGCAGGGGTGCTCGAGCAAACCCTGAAGCATATGCATCACAAACAACCCTCGGCGACTGAGTGGCGTGCCTGGATTGGACCCGGCATCGGTGCGGCATCCTTTCAAGTTGGGGCAGACGTATGCGAGGCGTTTGCGACAGAGCTTGCGGCTCAACCGCAGCTCTGTTTTCCGGATCCTGCTGTACCAGAGCGCTGGCGGCTTGATTTGGCGGGACTCGCACAATATCGCCTCGGAAAAATGGGGGTGATGGAGGTCGAAATGAGCCAGCAATGCACGGTTACAAACCCTAAGCAATTCTTTTCTTATCGCCGGGATCGTCAAACGGGCAGGATGGCGACCTTGGCCTGGCTATCTTGCGTCCGTTTCCCCTGATTGACAATATTTGCATTGCAGCGCAGGATTAAGCCGCTGCGTGCTTATAAAGGTCACGATTTGAACTTCCCTTTTCCTGATGGTTGGGTTCCACCCGCCGGTATTTCTTCCGAAGATCTGGTCAAGATTCAGCATGATTTTATGGAAGGGTGGCAACGCATTTCCAAAGATGCCGCCGATGGTCATTTGACGCCCCTTAAGGATCGACGTTTTGCGGCACCTGCTTGGGCGGGGAGTCCACCACATTTACTGATGGCGCATTTGTATTTGCTTTCAGCCGAGGCAATGAGCCGCATGGTGTCAGCGTCTGCCGCAGCGCCAGAGGTTAAAAACCGGTTAGAGTTTTCAATCAGCCAATGGCTCGATGCCTTGTCTCCCGCTAATTTTCTGGTGACGAATCCCGAGGCGCAAGCCGCGCTGGTAGAGTCGGGGGGCGAGACCCTGATGGCGGGGATGCAAAACCTATTGTCTGATTTGCAAAAAGGTCGTATCACTCAATCTGACGAGTCTAAATTCCAGATTGGTGTGAATGTCGCAACAACCCCGGGTGCCGTGGTGTTTGAAAACCCTTTCTTTCAACTGATTCAATACGCCCCTGCAACGGCATCTGTCTTTCAAAAACCCATTTTGTTGGTACCGCCGTGCATCAATAAATTTTATATTCTTGATCTTCAGCCTGAAAATTCCTTCGTTCGTTATCTTGTTCAGGAGGGTTTTTCGGTATTTTTGATGTCATGGCGTAATCCGTTAGCCGAGGAGGCTGACGGCATGGACAAGGCCACCTGGGATGACTATCTTGAGCATGGGGTCCTCAAGGCAATCGAGGTCACTCAGGCCATTTCTAAACAGAAACAAATCAATGCACTGGGTTTTTGTGTGGGTGGCACAATGTTGGCCACCGCGCTCGCTGTTGCGGCGGCGCGTGACGAAGAACCTGTGTCTGCGGTCACCATGTTGACGTCCATGATTGATTTTCATGACACAGGCACGATGGGTGTATTTGTTGATGAGCAACATGCGCGCCTGCGTGAGCAGCAAATTGGTCAAGGTGGTTTCATGTCCGCGCGAGAGTTGGGTTCAACCTTCTCGTTTCTGCGCCCGAATGAGCTGGTGTGGAATTATGTCGTCTCCAATTATTTAAAAGGTCAAACACCGGTCGCCTTTGATTTGCTGTTCTGGAATAGCGATGGTACGAATTTACCCGGTCCGTTTTTCACTTGGTATTTTCGCAATACCTATCTTGAAAATAAGCTCTCTCAAGCCAATGCACTGACTTGCTGTGGCGTGCCGATCGATGTGCGCAAAGTCAAGATTCCCGCATTTATTTATGCTTCGCGCGACGATCACATCGTGCCTTGGCGTTCTGCGTTTTCGACGCTTTCCTTGTTCAGTGGTGATAACACGTTTGTGCTTGGTGCTTCGGGACATATTGCTGGTGTGATTAATCCACCCGCAAAAAATAAACGTAGTTTTTGGATAAGTGGAGCCAAAGCGGATCACAACAATCCTGAGAAATGGGATCAACAGGCGCTTGAACAGCCTGGAAGTTGGTGGCCAACGTGGACGCAGTGGCTCGGTCAGCATAGCGGTAAGCGCATCCGTGCGCCCAAGTCTCTAGGTGCGAAGGGTTTCAATGTGCTCGAGGATGCGCCTGGTGCATATGTGAAGGTCAGGGCGGTTTAATTGTTAGTTCAACGTAGATGCAGGACAACCAGGAGATAAACATGAGTGCACAAATTGCGTACGTCACGGGTGGTATGGGCGGTATTGGCACTGCGATTTGTCAGCGTCTGTCCAAAGATGGGATGACAGTGATCGCTGGATGTGGTCCGAGTCGCGACCATCAGCAATGGATCGATGAGCAGGCCGCGTTGGGCTACACTTTTTATGCCTCGGTTGGCAATGTGTCTGACTGGAACTCTTGCGAGGCCGCATTTAAAAAAGTGGTGGCAGAGCATGGTCCAATCGATGTGCTGGTCAATAATGCGGGTATTACGCGCGATGGCGTATTTCGTAAAATGACCTCCGATGATTGGCGCGCTGTGATGGACACCAACTTGAACAGCCTGTTTAACGTCACCAAACAAGTCATTGACAGCATGGCTGATCGTGGATTTGGACGTATTATTAATATTAGTTCCGTGAACGGGCAAAAAGGTCAGTTTGGTCAATGTAATTACGCAACAGCGAAGGCCGCGATTCATGGTTTTACGATGTCACTGGCGCTTGAGGTCGCAAGCAAGGGCGTGACGGTCAACACCGTGTCTCCAGGTTATATCGGCACAGATATGGTGCGTGCGATCCGTCCCGATGTGCTTGAGAAAATTATTGCGACTATTCCTGTCAAACGTCTTGGACGCCCTGAGGAAATCGCCTCCATCATCGCGTGGATTGCGTCCGAGGAGTCCGGGTTTTCAACCGGAGCAGACTTTTCGTTGAATGGCGGCCTGCACATGGGTTAATTCAGCGGACGGCCTGAAAGATGAGTATTTAAGTTCAGTGGTCAAATATAAAGACCGTAGATTTGGGGACAGTCATGACTGAAGCAGCAACGGGCGCAACCGTACGCCTGATTAAAAAATATCCGAACCGTCGTTTATATGACACGCAAACCAGCACTTACATCACGCTCGCGGATGTCAAGCAATTGGTATTGGAAAATGAGTTATTCAAGGTGGTTGATGCCAAATCGTCGGAGGATTTGACCCGCAGCATACTTTTGCAAATCATTCTCGAAGAAGAAAGTGGCGGTATGCCCATGTTCTCTTCGACGATGTTGGCCCAAGTGATCCGTTTTTATGGCCACGCCATGCAGGGCATGATGGGTTCGTATCTTGAAAAAAATATCCAGGGGTTTATGGAGATTCAGGAGCAGATGGCGGCTCAATCCAAGGGGCTGTATGGGTCTAATCAGTTTGCGCCCGAGGCCTGGTCGCAATTTATGTCGGCTCAGACCCCGATGGTGCAAAACATGATGAATAGTTATGTCGAGCAAAGCAAAAGCCTCTTTTCCCAAATGCAGGATAAGATGCAAGACCAAACGCGCGCGATGTTTTCGACATTTCCTTTCTCTCCAGGATCGCCTGGCGAGAAAGGAAAAACTTAAAAAATCAATCTTTTAACGCGTTAGCCCTGCCCGACACGCAGGGCGATGTGATCCAAAGCCTCCTGCACCTGATCGATCAAAATCAAACACAGATCGCCAGGTTGCAGTTTGGCCAGTGCAGTATCAATCGCCAAAAACTCTCCTCTGATTTCCTCGATTTCTTTTGTTCGAGATACGTTTTGTAATCCTTGTTGTAAAAGTGCAAGGACTTCGCCATCTTCGCGGCCGCGCTGGCATTGATCTTGATACAAAATCGCTTGGTCGAAGACCTCGCCAAGAATCTCGGTTTGACGGACGATATCCTCATCACGACGATCTCCCGCGCCGCTAATGACCACCATGCGTCGCTTGGCAGGCATCGTTTCGATGGCCTGAATCAAGGCCTGAATCGCATCAGGATTATGTCCGTAGTCAGCGACCACCGTTGCGCCTCTGTAATCGAACACGTTAAAACGACCGGGTGCTGTTTGGGCATCGTTGACAAAGGTAGAGACGCCTGTTGTGATCGTTTGCCAGTCCAGGCCCAAGGCCCAGGCCGCAGCGATTGAGGCCATCGCATTCTCATTTTGAAAGGTGATGCTGCCATTGCGGGTGAGGGGGATCGACTTGAGCGCAATGCGATGCTCAGTTGCGCCTTCGGCAGCCACGACTTGATCGCCATCGATATACATCACACGTTTACCTTGCGCTCGATGTGTATTGAGCGCTGGATTGTGTCGGTCACTCGAAAATAGTATGACAGATCCAGGACATGCATCGACCATTTTTAAAACCATCGGGTCCGAAGCATTGAGCACTGCCGTGCCATGGGGTGCTACGTTTTGAACAATGACCCGCTTAACAAGGGCAAGATGGTCAAGGGTTGTGATGAAGTTCATCCCAAGATGATCACCGACTCCCAGGTTGGTGACGACTGCGACATCGCACTTGTCAAAACCAAGTCCTTCTCTCAGAATACCGCCCCGCGCAGTTTCAAAGACAGCGGCATCCACATCGGGGTGCATCAGCACATTGCGCGCGCTTCGAGGACCGCTACAGTCGCCGGTATCGATGCAGCGATGTTCGATGTAAACACCGTCGGAG
>JBIKOQ010000117.1:0-5569 GCA_044357955.1 Burkholderiaceae bacterium
ATATAAGGTACGTCGCGCGTGTCGTGGATCAGTTCAGCGGCACCACAGCATGGGCACTTCATGATCAAAGCTCCTCAAAAGAAACAATTAATACATCGTCAACAACGGTCAGGCAGCTATAGCTAAAAAATATTCGCAATCTTTGACAGCAGACCAACAATAGCGAACAGAGTCGTGATTTGTATGCTCATGCATAGAATAAATTTACGGTCAAGATCGGATCTCAATCCTGCGACCAAGCGATCTATGCGATCCATGGTTTCTGTTGTTTGCCTTGCTAAATCTTCGCGCGTGGCAAGGGTCGGGATGATTGCTTCAAGTTTGGCTAATTTAGTTTCCATTGAGTACTACCTTTGGTGCGTGAGTCATACGAAATTTTAGTTTTAACGATATCTGCAACTATCTGTTTAGATAACTATTTTTTGTATCAAATGGTTTCAGCACACCATCTACCACCTGAGTGAGTCGCGTCACAAATTATTCATTCTCGGCTGTGTGACGCCACAACGCGTGGCGCCATCACGATAGGTGGTTCGTCGGAGGCCTTTAGAAGAGGCGAAGATCACGTTGGATTGATGAATCTCTTGAGCACCCGCTCTCTGAGTATTTGATCAAAGCAAGGATAGAACTCCGACTCGGCATTAAAAAAGCCGAGCATCTCCTCGACATCCTGCTCAAAATTCCCCTCCAGGCAATCCATCAAGTTCCAAGCCGTGGTGAAAAAGTCAATCATCTTGCCCATGGTGAGTGGTTTGGTGGAGGTCCGGGTGGAGGGTTCTTCAAGCGTATCGCCCTCATACTCGTCCACGACTCTGTAGTGGATGCGCTGGCCGACGAGTCGAGCATAAAGGACCGTCACATCGTAGGTCGTGGACTGAATGCTGATGCGGGCGATCTCGACTTCTTTGGGTTTTCTCTTGGGGAGGAATTCACCACCCATAAACATGGGATGGATTCGACCGAGCATCTGTCGGTCAAACGTGTCGAGCTCGGGGGCGGTGACAAAGTCGGGGAGGGTATCGGCCTCTCCCGTTTCGAGTGCCTCCTTGATGAGTGCTCTCCGTGCACGACCTTTGACCGTGCTCAACAGTTTTGCCTGCAAGTCATAGCGTCCAAAATAGTCACGCGGACGATATGCCAAGGCGCTCACGGGGATGGGTTTGTTGGCAGCGGCTTTAGTCATGATTCTGCTCCTGTGTTGAAGCAGCAATCCATGTTGGCGGAAAGTTTTGGCCAATGCATGTAAAGCTGATGTTTGGGATCTCCTTAAAGGGACCCGCCCACATATCGGCGATGGCCACAAACTGTTCGATGTCCAGCCCGCCTTGTTCGATCTCATCAAGGAGCTCGCCTAGACCCTCGCTGCTCATCGACACCAGGCGATACAAATACGCATCGCCCTCGCCAAGGGTATGTTGTTGCTCAAAGGTTTCACAGCCGCCTGGGTAATGGGCGGCGATATCGGCTTTACGAATAAACGCCGACAATAATTGCACGTGCACAGTCATCACGATCTCCTGTTTAGCCACTTCGGCGAGACGCCCGGGTTGGCAAGTTGGATATAAATCCCCCGTACAAAACAAAAAGCCCTCTTCATTAGAAGAGAGCTGACGCATCCCGCTTGGTTACCGTGTCCGGTCACATTGCCTTTCGGCTATCCACCTTGCCCGGGAGGGCAGGTTGGCATGGGCGTCAACCCAAATCTAAATGTATTATTTCAATTTTACTAGATTGTTCAATACATAGTCAATGCACGTAAATAAACGATGTTGAACGAATGATTCATTTTGTGATGTCGGAAACGAAATAAGGCTGGCAATTAAACTCAGGCTGCTTGCAATTCCATGTGGACGCGTCTGCCTGTCGCAGTTGCAATATTGACAAGCGCATCAAGAGAAAATCTTGAAACACGACCGCGTAGCAAATCATTCATTCTTGGCTGTGTAACGCCACAACGCTTGGCGGCCTCTGCTTGTGTCCAGGCGCTTGCTTTAACCAACTCCGATATTTGCATCATCAATTCTGCGCGAGCACGCAAGTTTGCGGCTTGCTCTGGCGTATCGGCTATGGCGTCCCAAACGCTTTTATAGGATTCATTTTTTTTCATTGCTAAAAAATATTCGCAATCTTTGACAGCAGGCCAAGGATGGCAAACAGAGTCGTGATTTGTATGCTTATGTTTAGTTTCCACTTAGTACTACCTTAAGTGCCTGAGTCATGCGAAATTTTAGTTTTAACGACATCTCAAACGATCTGTTCAGATAACTATTTTTTGTATCAAATGGTTTCAGCGCACCGTTTGCGACCTGAGTGAGTCGCAGAGTGCTTTGGAGGGCCTGTTTGCTGTGTCATCTAGTGAGACAGTGCCAGTGACCTGTCTGGTTTTAACGGACCATTTTTATTTAGAAACGCCATCCCGCCATTGATAAGATTGTCCGAAATAAAACTACATTTTTCGGACAAAATGCTTGTGTTCTGTCCGAAAAGCCGCAAACCGGCAAGTTTAGTCAACTGAAATTCCTGTTTCAGAAATAATTTTTTTCCACTTTTCTGTTTCTTGGGCCAGATAGCTTGCAAGCTCTTGAGGCGTGCTACCGATGTATTCGGCTCCAATAGCGGCAAATGTCTTTTTGACTTGCTCGGTATTCATCGCTTTGATCATGGCACCATTCAGCTTGTCAATAATGCCAGGTGGAGTACCTGCTGGAGCGAACGTTGCAAACCACGGTGTCAGTTCGTAGCCCGTCATGCCGCTTTCCGCGACAGTCGGTAAGTTAGGAAGTGTCGATGAGCGTTTGGGTGTTGTCACAGCCAGGGCTTTAAGTTTTCCCGATTCGATATGCGGCTTGGCAGAGGTGATGCTGTCGAACATGTAGTCGACTTGGCCGCTCATCAGATCTGTGACGGCTGGACCACTGCCTTTGTAGGGTACGTGCAGCATGTCAAGCTTACCCGTATAGGTAAAAAGTGCTGCCGCGAGGTGAATCGATGTGCCGACTCCCGCCGAGGCGTAACTGTACTTGCCAGGCTTCTCTTTTACTTGACGGATGACATCGTTCAGTGAGTTGACATCGGAACGACTGGCTTGCGTGACCAAAATATTCGGCACGGCCGCAAGCAGAGAAATGGGTTGGAAATCTTTGATGGGGCTGTAACTCATGCTGCGATATAGCGCGGGATTCACGGCCATACCGTTGGCAACAATCATGATGGTATATCCATCGGGTTTAGCTTTTGCGACATAACTCGCGCCGATGTTACCGCCAGCTCCTGGTTTGTTTTCCACAACAATGTTTTGACCGAGATCTTGACTCATTGTTCGGCTGAGTACGCGAGCAATCGCATCCATCGCACCACCGGGTGGAAAGGGCACGACCCATGTAATAGCCCGGTCTGGATAATTGCTCACTGAAGAATTTGCCATACTAGGCGCATTATTCAGTGTCAGGGCGAGCCCTGCGGCGACGCATCCCATTTTCACGAAATCCATACGTTTCCTAATAGAAAAGGCGTTAACTAGGTTGCTCATTTTCGGTGATCTCCATTTAGGTGCGTATCTTTTGATTTTGTTCTGATAATCGTGCTGGATAGTTGATTATCGTGTTGCAGTATGGGCTTGTCTAAGACTATATTTATTCAGATTGATACTTTAAAGGTATGAAATATGGAGCTCAGACAGATTCGTTACTTCCAGCGTGTTGCTGCCGAAATGAGCTTTACTCGGGCTGCTGAGGTTCTAAACATGGCGCAACCCCCTCTAAGCCGGCAGATCAAGATGCTCGAAGAGGAAATGGGTGTTGAGCTGTTTCAGCGGGTCGGACGTGGGATTAAGTTGACGGAGGCAGGGCGCTATTTTTTGGATCAAACCGACGTAATGTTGAAAAAACTCTCTGAGACCGTGCAAGCGACTCAGCGAGTCGGTCGTAAGGAAAAGCGTCGCGTTGGAATCGGATTCGTTCCCTCGGTCTTGTATGGCTATATGCCAGGATTTATTCGTCAGTTGCGAGCACTTGATCAAAGCATCGAAATTAGTCTCGTGGAAATGATTACGTTGCAGCAGTTCGAGGCGTTAAAAACAGGCCGTATCGATATCGGAATCGGTAGGATTCTTCTGTCCGATCCTGAAATTGAGCGCTTGGTCTTATGGGAGGAGCGTTTGATTGTGGCCTTGCCGAAAGAGCATGATCTGGCAAAATGCACTACGTTGAGTATCGAACAACTCATCCCTGAGTCTCTCATTCTGTATCCTGCGCGTCCGCGACCAAGTTATGCCGACTATGTGCTTGATATTTTTAGGCAACAAGGTGGTGTGCCCGAGCACATTCAAGAGGTAAACGAACTGCAGACGGCGTTAGGTTTGGTAGCTGCGGGCTTCGGTCTGGCAATCGTTCCGGAGTCTGTTGAGGGTTTATTTAGCAAGGACGTTAAATATGTCAGCTTAACGAGTCCTGGATGCACATCGCCGATCATGTTGAGTTGGCGTAAAAATGACCAGTCCGATTTTCTGCAATCAGCCTTAAAACTTGCACGCGCCGCGCCTTTGTCTCAATAGCGCGCGTAATGACGAACTTTGTCTTCATCAAGCGTCAGGCCAAGACCAGGGCCTATTGGCAACTTTAAAGTGAAGTTACTGTAGTTAAGCGGTTCAGCCAAAATGCTGTCTTTCATGAGCAGCGGACCAAACAATTCCGTTCCCCATTCAATGCGATCGACCGTTGCAAATAAGTGGGCGGAGGCAATGGTTGAAATCGGTCCTTCAAGCATCGTGCCTCCGTACAAACCAATGCCCGCTGCTTGGGCAATCCCAATCAAGTCTTGAGCTGCGCGCAAACCACCCGCCTGTTCAATTTTGATGGCAAACACGTTTGCACATTGGCCTGCGGCAAGTGCGAAACCATCTTCACGCCCTTTGAGGGACTCATCGGCCATGATGGGAAGGATACCTAGACCAGATAATCTAGCCAGACTAGCGTGATTTTTTTCCTGAACAGGTTGCTCTACCAAATCAATCCCTGCATCTGCAAGAGGTCGCAACATCTGTAGCGCTTCGCTTTCTGACCATCCTTGATTGACATCAATGCGCACGCTAATGTTTTCGCCAAGTGCTTTTTTAATCGCTGTGATGTGACGGAGATCGTCTTTGATCAAGCGGAGACCGACCTTTAACTTAAAAACGTTGTGACGTTTTGTCTCCAACATCTGTTGAGCTTCGGCGATATCGCGCTGCGTATCGCCGCTGGCCAGCGTCCACGCGACGCCTAGTTCGCTTCGAACAATCCCGCCCAGTAAGGTACCAACGGAAACGTTTAATTTTTTCCCGAGTGCATCGTATAAGGCGGTTTCAATGGCGCTTTTAGAGAAATGATTCCCTTTAACCGCTTTGTTGATGCGTGTCATGAGTGCAGCAGGGCTTTCTGTCGACTGTCCTAGCAAGAGAGGAGCAATATAGGTATCAATATTGACTTTGATACTCTCTGGGCTTTCGCTACCGTAATTCAGACCACCAATGGTAGTGGCTTCGCCGATCCCTTCAATACCCTCTGCGGTTCTTAGTCTCACCAGCACCATG
>JBIKOQ010000118.1:0-5559 GCA_044357955.1 Burkholderiaceae bacterium
ACTCGCACCGAAGTTCGAAAAAGAAATCCACGCGCTGCGCGGCGAGCCTTTCGTCAAAGACATTCGCAACCTCGGCCTGATGGGCGCGGTTGAGTTGGAGTCGCGCGATGGTGCTCCGGGCGCACGTGCTTACGATGTGTTCCTCAAGTGTATGGAAAAAGGTGTGTTGGCGCGCTTCACAGGCGACATCATGGCCTTCTCGCCACCACTGATTGTCAGCGAAGGTCAGATCGAAGAGATCTTCTCAACTGTCAAGAAAGCCTTGCACGAAACCGCTTAATTTTAGCGGCGACAAGCAAAGGGGCGCCTCGAGCGCCCCTTTATGATTTTCTCTATCCTTCTTTTTTGGAATCCCTCGTCTCATGAACTGGCAACTGCCCTTCCAATCCGGTCGTCAACCCGTCCTCGCCCGCAATCTCGTTTCCACGTCACAACCTCTTGCCTCACAAGCGGGTGCTGCTGCGTTTGCCCGTGGTGGCAATGCAATCGATGCGGCACTTGCCGCAGCGATCACGCTGACCGTTGTCGAACCTACGATGAACGGGATTGGTGGCGACGGCTTCGCCATCATCTGGGACGGCAAAGCACTGCATGGATTGAATGCCTCTGGTCGCGCACCTGCCGCCTGGTCTCCCGAGCGCTTCAAGGGCATGGCCACCATGCCTCACCGCGGTTGGGAGTCCGTCACTGTTCCTGGCGTCGTGTCGCAGTGGGTTGAGTTGTCAAACAAATTCGGCAATCTTCCTTTCGAGGATTTGTTCAAAGACGCCATCCGTCATGCACGCGAAGGCTTCCCTGTTAGCCCCGTGATTGCACGTCAGTGGAAAGACCAGGCCGCCGAGCTGCACGTCCAGCCAGGTTTTAAAGAAGCCTTCATGAAAGACGGACGCACCCCAGCCGCGGGTGAAATCTGGAAATTCGCAGATCAAGCCGACACCCTTGAAGACATCGCCCGCACCAAAGGCGAGTCGTTCTACCGCGGTCGCTTGGCCAAAATGATCGCCGACTTCGCCCGTGCAAACGGTGCAGTCCTCGACGAAGCCGATCTGGCAGCGCATCGATGTGACTGGGTCGGTACCGTCTCGACTAACTATCAGGGCGTGGACGTGCATGAGATTCCACCAAACGGCCAGGGTCTCACCGCACTGCTCGCCCTGAATCTTATTGAGCACCTACCCTACGCACAAACAAAGCCCGGCTCAGCCGAACGCATGCACCTCGAAATCGAATGTATGCGCGCGGCCTTTGCCGACTTGTTCGAGCACGTTGCTGATCCTGACTTCATGAAAGTGACCGCTAAAGATTTGCTCAGCAAGTCCTATGCCAAAGAACGAGCCAAGCTGATCGATCCTAAAAAAGCCGGTACCTATGGTCCAGGTCAGCCTCCGTCGGGCGGTACGATCTATCTCTGCACCTCGGACGCCGAAGGCCGCATGGTGTCTTATATCCAGTCAAACTTCAAAGGGTTTGGCTCTGGCGTCGTCGTTCCAAAAACTGGCATCGCGCTACAAAACCGTGGTTGGGGCTTTGTCACCACACCGGGACACCCAAACCTTGTCGGCGGTGGCAAGCGCCCTATGCATACCATCATTCCCGCGTTCATCACGCGCGACGGTAATCCCTCCATGGCATTTGGTGTGATGGGTGGCAACATGCAAGCACAGGGTCACATGCAAATGGTATTGCGTCACATCTCTGAGGGTTACAACCCGCAGGCCTGCTCGGATGCACCGCGCTGGCGCATCAACGACGCGGGCGATCTGACTGTCGAAGCCGCTGTGAGCCCTGCCGTCATCGATGCTTTGCGCGCCATGGGTCACAAGCCTATCGTTGCGCCTGCAGACAGCCTAGACTTTGGCAGCGCACAACTGATTTCCCGTCTTGCGGGCGAAGGTGACCAAGCCCCCTACGCCTATGTCGCAGGCTCTGATCACCGCCGTGATGGCGAGGCTGTGGGTTACTAGGACATACACCATGCAAAGCTCAGCCGTTTCTGTTCATCAACACGTTCAGTCACTGCTGAGCGAGTATCAGTGCCCTTACCAGTTTCATGAAGTTCGGGCCGCTTTTATGGGCGCGATCGCAAGCCCTTATGTCGTCGACCCAGTTTTTGAATTGAACGCGTTGTGGGATGGCGAGTTTCCAGAGCTTGCGTCTCAAGAAAAGCTCGACGAAGTCACCAAGACTTTTCTGGAAGACTTCTGGGGCTTACTCGCGGAACATTCCTCCGAAGAAGCCGTACTACCCTTCATGTTGACACCGCTTGAAAAAGCGTCTTCTTTAGATGAGATCAAGGCGCATGCGCGCTTGCGCGGCGAAGAGCTCGACTCTTTTCTGACGGGATTTTTTCAGGATCAAGAAACCTTAGAACTTGACGAAGAAGTGGGCGAGAGCCTAGACATCCTCGAAGAGCTCGTGCAGCTGCTCACTGACATGGTCAACATGAAAGAAGGTACCCCTCTTGGGGTCACAGAGCTCTCCGATCTGGCAGACAATCTCATCAAGATGACCGAAATGGCCGAGCTCGAGATGAACAATCTGATTGTGAGTTGCGCTTAATTGTGAGTTGCGCTTAATTTTCATTACCACTATATGAACATTCTATTTATGTATTGACAGTGGCAAATGGAGATGTAGTATTGATCTTAGAAGTTTTTTTACACAAAATAAATATTGGAGACTCCGCATGAAACGCCGTACCCTACTCGCATTATCAATATTGTCCCTTTCTGTCACGGCTGCACTCACCTCGACACCGGTTATTGCTCAGCAATATCCTGATAAGCCTGTCAAAATCATCGTTTCTTTTGCGCCAGGTGGAGCCACTGATGTCGTGGCGCGCAAGCTTGCTCAAAAGTTTCAAGAAGTCTACAAGCAACCCTTCATCGTAGAAAACCGTCCCGGTGCTGGCGGTACACTCGGCACATCTCTTGCTGCCAGAGCTAAACCGGATGGATACACTTTATTCCTTGGTCAAGTGTCCTCGCATGGTGTAGCACCCAACCTGTACAAAAAACTTGAATATGATCCCGTCAAAGATTTCACATCCCTAGGGCTGATTGCTTCTAGTCCACAAGTGATCGTGGTGAATCCCAAATCATCGATCAACTCACTCAAAGATCTCGTCGAGTTTTCCAAGAAGAACTCTGGGAAGATGACCTACGCATCTTCTGGCGTCGGGACTACCATTCACCTTGCTGGTGAAATGTATAACGAACAAGTAGGCGTCAAAGTTGTCCATGTGCCATTCCAGGGCAGTGGACCCGCCGTGACGGCCATGATTGCGAATCAGGCCAATGTCATGTTCGATGACCTACCCTCTTCGATGCCTTCAATCAAAAGTGGAGCATTACGAGCGATTGCCGTCACTGGCGATAAGCGTTCACCTCAACTACCAGATGTACCCACTGTCAAAGAAATTGGTGCTCCCTATAACTTAGGTCAGTTTGAAGTATCCGCATGGTTCGCTCTTTTTGGTCCCGCTAATTTGCCAGCGCCCATTGCAGATTCGTTGAATAAAAATCTGGATAAGATTTTGAATGAACCTGATGTTAAAGAGTTTTTCAACGGGCGTGGCGCCGTCACAATGCCAGGTACTCGCCAACAGGCAGCAGAGTTCGTCAATAAAGAACTCGCCAAATGGGGCGACGTCATCCGCAAGAGCAAACTCGAACTCCAATAACGAGATATGAAATTAGCTTCTCGACCCAGAACGGATATCTGGGCCGGGTTGCTAATTGCACTGTTCGGTGCGCTAGGTGTCTGGTTTTCGCTTGACATGCGCTTGGGCAGTGCGATTAGCATGGGGCCCGGATATTTTCCCTTGCTCGTCTTCTCTTGCATTACCTTGCTTGGGCTTATCATCGCAGGCAAAGGAATAAAAGGCTCAAATATCGAGTTTGGTCGTCCACTTTGGCGGCCCATCATTATCATTTCGCTTGCGCTACTGGCATTTTGGGCCTTCATCGACATGTTGGGTTTTGTTTTGGCCTCTAGCGCGCTCATGCTGATCGCGATCAAAGCGCAGGACAAACTGAATTGGCACCAGGCCATTGTGTTTACCGCAATCACGGTTCTTTTGGCGAGTTTATTGTTTGTCTATGCTCTCGGATTGCCATTTCCTCTATGGCCGACACTTGACTGAAAGATATGATCGATTTTTTCAATGATCTGCTCCTTGGGCTATCCGTCGCAACCGTACCGGCAAACCTACTTGCCTGTTTTATCGGTGCACTCCTCGGCACATTGATTGGCGTGCTCCCTGGACTTGGGCCGACGGCCACCATTGCAATGTTGCTCCCTTTGACGATCGGGCTTCCGGTTGAAAGCTCGATCATCATGCTCGCCGGCATTTACTACGGTGCAAATTATGGCGGCTCGACAACCGCCATTCTGGTCAATCTTCCCGGTGAAGCTTCTAGTGTTGTCACGGCGCTTGATGGCTATCAAATGGCAAGAAAGGGGCAAGCAGGCGCGGCTCTGGCGATCGTTGCTGTTGGCTCCTTTGTAGCGGGGAGTGTGGGAACGCTCATCGTAGCCGCGTTGAGTCCTGCACTGACCAGCGTAGCCTTGAGCTTTGGACCTGCCGAGTATTTCTCAATGATGGTGTTGGGACTGCTCATGTCCGTCATTCTTGCACATGGCTCAGTTTTAAAATCCGTCACCATGATCTTCATCGGTCTCGCCTTAGGGATTGTTGGTACCGACATCAATACCGGCGTGACGCGCTTTAACTTCGGCATCCGTGATCTGATGGACGGGATCGGTTTTGTCACCGTCGCAATGGGTTTGTTTGGTGTGGCCGAGATCATTAGAAATCTCGAGGAAAGGCATCGCGACGGAGATACAGAAGTCGCCCGTGTTGACTCGCTCATTCCCAGCAAGCAGCAAATGAAAGAGTCCGTCGGACCCATTTGCAGGGGCTCAGCATTAGGGGCTTTTTTAGGCATTCTTCCGGGCGCGGGACCAACACTTGCCTCCTTCGCATCCTATGCAATGGAAAAAAAAGTAAGCAAACATCCCGAGCGCTTTGGTAAAGGCGCGATTGCAGGCGTTGCGGGTCCGGAGTCGGCGAATAACTCCGCAGCACAAACGTCCTTTATTCCTTTACTGACCTTAGGGATTCCCACTAACTCAGTCATGGCGCTTTTAATTGGCGCATTGATTGTGCAAGGCATTCAGCCTGGGCCGATGGTCATTAAAGAGCAGCCTGCACTCTTCTGGGGACTCATTGCCAGCATGTGGGTAGGTAACCTGATGCTTCTAATTATTAATCTTCCTTTGGTGGGGATCTGGATCAAACTCATGAAAGCGCCTCACCACTATCTCTATCCGGTGATCTTGTTATTGTGCGCAGTCGGTGCGTACAGCCTTGCGAACAACCGTACGGATGTCCTACTAATGGTTATTTTCGGTGTGCTTGGATACTTTCTGATCAAAGCCGGATTTGAACCTGCACCGCTGATTCTGGGCTTTGTATTGGGTCCCATGATGGAAGAAAATCTCAGGCGCGCGATGACGATGTCTTTTGGAGATCCGACGGTATTTTTTACACGTCCG
>JBIKOQ010000119.1:0-5550 GCA_044357955.1 Burkholderiaceae bacterium
CCCAGGGCGCAAAACAGACCCAGGGCCCGCCTTTGATTGGGCGCGCTATGCCCAGCTTGCAGGATGGTCTGTCGCGGCGTTACCGAGCCCGCGACCAGACTTAACCAAGTAACAACTGATTGACGCGTCGGACAAAGGCAGTTGGATCAGGCAAGCTTGAGCCGTCCGCTAACAAGGCCTGCTCAAACAACAAACTGGCCCAGTCATTGAAGGTGTCTTCAGAAGCGGACTGTACGCGCTTGACCAGGGCATGCTCTGGATTGATTTCGAGCACGGGAAGAATGCTCGGCGCCTCTTGCCCAGCCGCTTTCAGCATCCGTTGCAAGTGAGGACTCAAGTCGTTTTGCCCCACCACGACGCATGACGGCGAGTCCACGAGTCGCAAAGTCACACGCACTTCTTTGACGCGATCCTTGAGGGACTCTTGGAGTCGCTCGACCAACGGTTTGAACTGCTCCGCGACCTCGGTCTGATGCTTCTTTTCCTCTTCATCGGCCAAGGCTTCGAGATCCAAGCCGCCTTTAGCGACAGAGACCAGTTTTTTGCCATTGAACTCGCGCAAGTGCGACAGCATCCACTCGTCGACACGATCCCACAAGACCAAGACTTCGATGCCTTTTTTACGGAAGATCTCGAGATGTGGGCTGTTGCGACCCGCTGTATAGCTATCAGCCGTCACAAAATAAATCGTTTCCTGGCCTTCTTTCATCCGAGCCAGGTAATCTTCGAGCGTGACAGTCTGCGCATCGGAGTCGTCTTTGGTCGAGGCAAAACGCAACAGCTTAGCGATACGTTCGAGATTAGCCGAATCCTCACCCGTACCTTCCTTGAGCACCTGACCAAACTCGGTCCAAAAGGTCGCGTACTCATCTTTCTTGTTTTCCGCCAAGTCTTCGAGCAAACTCAAAATACGTTTGGTCGAGCCCTCGCGAATCGCCTTGACGTCACGACTTTCCTGAAGCAGCTCGCGCGAGACGTTTAGAGGCAAATCGGCGGAATCAATCACGCCTCTGACAAAGCGCAGATAGGACGGCAACATCTGCTCGGCATCATCCATGATGAAGACGCGCTTGACGTAAAGCTTGACGCCGCGACGCGCGTCACGATCCCACATATCAAAAGGTGCATGCTTAGGCACGTAAAGCAATTGCGTGTACTCACTGCGTCCCTCGACGCGGTTGTGCGTCCAGGCGAGCGGATCATCGTAGTCATGCGATACATGCTTATAAAACTCACGATACTGCTCGTCGGTCACCTCGGATTTGCTGCGCGTCCAGAGTGCATTTGCCTGGTTCACAGACTCCCACTCGTCTTTTTTAACTTGCTCAGACTTTTCCTGATCCCACTCTTCTTTGAGCATTTGCACGGGTAGAGAAATATGGTCTGAGTAACGGCGCAGGACTTCGCGCAATTTCCATCCACTTAAAAACTCATCTTCGTCGGCACGCAAGTGCAACACCACGTCCGTACCGCGGGAGGCTTTCTCTGTCGAACCGACTGAAAACTCACCCTGACCGTCTGATTCCCAAAGCACGGCCTGGTCTGCGGGGAGTCCGGCTCTGCGGCTACGGACCGTGACCTTATCTGCCACGATAAAGGATGAGTAAAAACCCACACCAAACTGACCGATGAGCTGGGCGTCTTTTTGCTTATCACCCGTGAGCTTTGAGAAAAACTCACGTGTACCGGAACGCGCGATCGTACCAAGGTTGGCGATCGCTTCGTCTTTAGAAAGTCCCACGCCATTATCAGAAATAGTGATAGTGCGGGCCGCCTTGTCATAGTCCACACGCACGCGCAGCTCGCCATCTCCCTCAAAAAGGGACGGATGGTCAATCGCTTCGAAGCGCAGTTTGTCGCAGGCATCCGAGGCATTCGATACCAGTTCGCGCAGGAAAATTTCCTTGTTGCTGTAGAGCGAATGGATCATCAGATGCAGCAGTTGCTTGACCTCTGCCTGAAAACCCAATGTTTGAGAAGCGTCTGAAGACGGAGTCGTTTGATTCATCGTGCTCACCGTAAGTTATCCACAGAAAGACTTGGCTAAGAATATTTAAAGCGGGGCGCAAGAAGCGACCACCCAAACACCTCAGACAAGCTGATAGAAAGTAATTGGGGGGTAAAGCTCAGATTTCAAGAGGGCGTGAGACAAGCAATCAGTTGTCTGACATCCGCGCAGTCTTCCAGCGTATCGATCAGCGCGATGGCGGCCTCTGGAGGTCCGAGTGGCTCGGCCGAGAGCGACCAGCAGCGATGAAACTTGCGAAGCTGGGCCTCACGGCTCAGCGGTCGCGCTGGGCTCGCCAACATCGCGTCGATGGCGTGTCGCAGGATCGTGCCGTCATTGAGTCTGACGGTGACTTCTTGGGCAACGAGTGCGTTGGGGTTGGGATTATCGTCCTTTTCCATCCTGACCTTGAGGGAAATGGCATAGGTTTGCGGGTCGGTCAGCGCATCCCCTCGGAAATGCATCGGGTCAAGGGCGCCGTGCTGGAGTACTTTGGCCAAGACAAAAGGCATACACAAGCGCGCGTAATTCGGCGTGGGTCTCTCCACTCCAGGTCGATTGACCAGATGATTGAGCAGCGAAGGGCCTCGCACGACAATTTCGGCCACATCGGTGACCGCAAAACCCGCCTGCTGTCGCAAGAGGCTCAAACCTTCGATCCCGCCATGGGTCGCGCGTCCGCTTGGGTATGGCTTGTGACTGAGCTCAGTGAGACGCCAACGCTCGCCGAGTCCCTGCATCGCAGCCTCGAGATCCCATTCGGATTCGAAGAGCGGTAGATAACCAAAACGTCCCGTCAAGGGCGTCTGCAAGCTTGGGAAACCTGCTTGGGCTAAATCACAAGACTGGAGCGCCGCACGGGCGTTCACGCCGATCTGAAAAGGGAGCACTACACTGCCTTCGGTATGGGCCTGCATCGTGCCACTGACTTGTCCGAGCTGATGACCCAAGGCCGCAAGTGTGGTGGCTCCATCAAAGCCTCGGAGGTTGGCCAACCCCGCCACCGCGCCAAAGCCGCCCGAAGCTGCAGGTCGGAAAAATCGCAAACCAAGTTTGGAAGCCATACCAATCGTACAAGAGACATCGACACCTGCGGCAAGCGCTGTCAGCAAGGCACGCCCTGAAACAGGCCCGCGCAATTGAGCTTGTGTTAGCAGCACCGGTACCAAGGTCGCCATCGCATGCAGCACAGCGCCTTCGTGCAAGCAATCAAATTCCTGGCAGTGCACTTGGTAGGCGTTCACCAAGACCGCTTGCGTGGCGGTCAGTGTGGAGCGCCGCCCCCAAAGCGAGACCTCGTTGCCCGTCCCCCATTGGCTGACTGCAGAGAGCAAAGGTGTGACCTCAGAGGTGCTACCACCCGCGATACCCACCCCGATGGTATCGAGCAGGAAGATTTTTGCGGCCTCAATGGCCTGAGGAGAAAGATGCTCAAAACGAACGCCCGCCGCATGCTCAGCAAGCTTGGCATCAAGACTCGACATGATTTTTATCCTCTTTGGTGTGCACGACACGCTGCGGAAAAGGAATCTCTATATTGTTTGCATCAAAGGCAATTTTTAGATGTCGCAAGAACTCTCGGCGCACCGGGCCATGCCATAAAGCAACGACTTTGATGCGCGCTTTAATCATGACGGCAGACTCTGCCCACTGTTCGACACCCGCAATTTCAATGTCATCTAAAATTTTGTCACCAAACTCCGGATCGTGACGCAGGGCGGCAGATACATCCCGCATGATGTCAAACACCTGATCAACATTCGTTCGATATGACACGCCAACATCGATCACGGCAAAGGCAAAGTTTCGACTCAGATTCGTCACAGTCGTAATCACACCGTTCGGTACGAAATGAACCGAACCTTGGTAGTCGCGCAAGCGTACATACCGGAGCGTGACTTCTTCGACAAAACCGGCTTTACCCGCCACCTCGACAATGTCGCCCTGACGAATCTGGTTTTCAATCAACATCACAATGCCGGTGAAATAGTCCTTGATAATGCTTTGTGCACCGAAACCAATCGCGATACCCGCCACGCCGGCAGTGGCCAACAAAGGGGCAATGGAAATACCCATCTCGGATAAAGCGAGCATGACCGCCACGACGACGATCGTGACCGAGGTCACGTATCTGAACACCCTACCTAAAGTCTCAACACGTTTTTTTTCTTCGTTATCCTCACTTGCGTTACGTAAGCTGCTTTGCAGGATGCGAATCGAGCGCATCACAATACTGCGGATAAACCACGCAAGTCCAAGGATGATCGCGACGTTGATCAAAGAGAGCATTGCCGTTGCCCATACTGGTATCGAAGCACCAAAGTATGACTTTAAAATTTCGTTGAGTGTCTCTTGGAACATGCTGATTATTTAATCCATAAATCAATTCATTTTAATCTTGAGTTCTTTGATCACTGGACTCCACCGCGTGACTTCTGCCTTGATAAAGTCGTTTAAGAACTCGGCGGTTGAACTCGCAAGCTCGATTGAGGCCAGGCGATCGCCAAGCTCGGGATTAGACATGATTTGTTTAACCTCGCCATTGAGCTTGGCAATAATCGCAGCCGGTGTGCCCGCAGGCGCGAGCAAACCAAACCATTCTGTCGTGACGACGTCGATCCCTTGCTCTTTAAAGGTTGGAATCTCAGGCATCGACGCATAGCGCGTGTCTGAAGAAATCCCCAAGGCCTTGAGCTTGCCTGACTTGAGTTGTGGTTGAACTTGTCCGAGCGTGGCAAACGTCATGGCGAGGTGGCCTGACATCACATCCATCATGGCCGGCGTTCCGCCCTTGTACAGAATATGGGTCATATCAAGGCCTGTCTGTTTTTTGATCAGCTCTGCAGTCAAGTGCGTCATGGTGCCCGCACCGGCCGAGCCGTAATCGAGCTTGATCTTGCCCGCCTTGCCCAATGCGATCAACTCCTGAATGTTGCTCGCGGGATAATTGGGATTGGCCACCGCCAATACAGGCGCACGGGCCAGCATGCTCACGGCGGTGAAATCTTTCAAGGTGTCGAACGGCATGGTCGCTTGCATCGCCGGATTAGTCGTGTGACTACTCACCGACACAATGAGGGTATAACCATCCGCCGGAGCCTTGGCGACCATTGCCGAACCAATTAATGTGCTGGCACCAGGGCGGTTCTCGACCAACACGGGCTGACCCCATTTTTCTTGCAATTTTTGAGCAATGGCACGTCCTAAGGTGTCCGTGGAGCCACCAGGAGGGAACGGGATGACGATTTTGATGGGTTTGTCAGGATATTTGTCAGCTGCGCTCTGCGCCATTGCCGGATGAACCAATACGGCCATCATGCACAAGGCCGAGAGCCCGATGCTGCGGCGCAAGATACTCGCTATATAATTTGCCATCTTTTGTCTCCTATGACCAGATCGAATGTTTTTGTCGTGGAGTCGATGCTACTTCAGGTCGTGATTTGGCACTAGATTGGTTTTCCCGATATTCTGTGCTCTCAAACGTGACCTTTACACCATTACAACTACAGACATGCACGACTCACTCTTTCTGCGGACAGCAG
>JBIKOQ010000120.1:0-5518 GCA_044357955.1 Burkholderiaceae bacterium
ATCAGACGTAAATAAGCGAGTGCGTGTTTAATTTCTTGACGCTCAAAAAACCGCAAACCACCATATACTTTGTAAGGCACACCCGCTGAGAATAGAGCATGTTCAATCACACGGGATTGCGCATTACTACGATACAGAATTGCGATTTGACTTCGGTCACGACCGTCAGAGATTAAACCTCGGACTTCTTCGACCAACCACTGCGCTTCGAGCAGGTCAGTGGGTTGTTCTACAACGCGTATTTGCTCCCCCTCGCCTTGCTCAGTCCAAAGGTTTTTACCAAGGCGACCCGTATTGTGGCTAATCAGCGCATTCGCCGAATCAAGAATATGACCAAAAGAACGATAGTTTTGCTCTAGCCGAATGACCATACCATGGGCGTAATCACGCTCAAAGTCCGCCATATTGCCTACGTTGGCGCCGCGAAAGGCATAGATGGATTGATCGTCATCGCCAACAGCGAAAAGATGTGCACCCCCACCCGCGAGTAATGTGAGCCATTTGTATTGAAGTGTATTGGTATCCTGAAACTCATCGACCAAAATATGCTTGAACCGTCGCTGATAATGCTCACGAATCGGTGCATGTCTCGACAACAACTCATAAGCCCGCAAGAGTAATTCTGGAAAATCAACAACACCTTCTCGTTGGCACTGAGCCTCGTACAAGGTATAAATCTCAATCAGGCGTCTACGAAAACTATCGTAAGCTTCGACGTCTCCGGGTCGCTGACCATCCTCTTTGGCCCCATTAATAAAACGCTGCACATCCCGAGGTGGATACTTGTCATCATCCACCCCATTCGCTTTTAGAAGTCTCTTGATGGCGGCAAGTTGATCGGCCGTATCTAAAATCTGAAAAGCCTGCGGCAAACCAGCATCTCGATGATGCGCGCGCAACATCCGATTGCAAAGTCCGTGAAAGGTGCCAATCCAAAGTCCACGTGTATCAATCGGCAAGATAGCCGAAACGCGCGCGACCATTTCACGGGCCGCTTTATTCGTGAAAGTGACAGCTAAAAGACCAAGAGGACTGACTTGGCTTGTTTGAATCAGCCAAGCCATACGCGTGGTCAACACCCGGGTTTTACCGCTGCCCGCTCCTGCCAACACCAGTGCGTGTTGAGCAGGTAACGTCACCGCATCGCGCTGTGGGTCGTTAAGCTTATCAATCATGCCGCATAGCGGCGTAAACGCAAAGCGAACTCCTCGAGGCTTGCAATACCGCTTTGTTGAGCACGCTGGCACCAGGCTTGTAGATCATGCAACAGTTGTTCACTCGAAGCAGTTGAGCTGTCCCAAAGCTTGACAAGATCATGACGCATGAGAACCATCGTGGACAAAGACTCATTGAGAGAGAGCGCTTGTTCGATACGGGCACGCTCTGCAGGCGCTAAGTTTTCCTCGCCGCGACCCAGCCAGTGCGTTGCAGCCGTCAAGGCATCTGCCTTGCTGTCAGATTTAGAGGCCTTTAAGCGAATCAACTCTTCTTTGCAGGCAGATTTCATCATGCCGGTATAGCGAGCCAAGATCTCATAGCGATGCGCAATCACCCCTTGTAAGGTGCGCAAATCAACGCCAGACTTTCCCGTCGCTTCAAGACGTAATGTCGGCGCAACTTTTTTGATCTTGACTAATCCAAGCCCTTTGAGGCCCAGGATATAAATCCAACCAATATCCAACTCATACCATTTACTTGAAAACTTGGCCGAGGTCCCATAGGCATGGTGGTTGTTGTGAAGTTCTTCGCCGCCAATCAGGATGCCAATAGGAAAGACATTGGTACTTGTATCGGGACTGGCAAAGTTGCGATAACCAAAGTAATGGCCGACACCGTTGACAACACCCGCCGCCCAGAAAGGAATCCAAGCCATCTGGATGGCCCAAATCGTCAAACCAATCGCGCCAAACAAAGTTACGTCGATGATGAGCATCAATAGGATGCCCCGGGCGCTATATCGGGTGTAAACATTGGTCTCTAGCCAATCATCGGGCGTGCCATGACCAAACTTGGAAATGGTCTCTGCATTTTTTGATTCGTGGCGATAGAGCTCTGCACCACTAAATAAAACCTTGCCAATGCCATAAAACATCGGTGAATGCGGATCGCCTTCGCGCTCGCATCGAGCGTGATGCTTGCGATGAATCGCCACCCATTCCTTGGTCACCATGCCAGTGGTCAACCAAAGCCAAAAGCGGAAAAAATGCATCAAGGCCGGATGCAAATCCAAACCTCGATGCGCTTGGCTTCGGTGCAGAAAAATGGTGACCGCTACGATGGTAATGTGGGTCATCCCCAGCGTAAACAGAACCACCTGCCACCAGTTTGCCTGTAGCAAACCACCTGCTGCGAAAGAAATAAAGTCGTTCATGTATGTGTCTATGATCCAAGACAATAAGATGGTGTGGATTTTAGCCTACACAAGCTCTGCCTGCTTATAAAAACCCTCAATTATTTGCGCAAAATCAAGTAATTAAGGGTTAACGGTCGCTAAATAACCTAGAACGCCTTTAAACAACGCTTAACACAAGAGATTTTAGGTACCGTTGAGATCAGAATCGAGCTCAGGCTTGAGAGGTTCGACTTTTTTAGCCTTGACGCTCTTTTTAGTGGGGGCTTTTACTAATTTAATCTTGCGATCGGTTGCTTGTTTGGTTTCTGCTTCAGGCTCAGACTCGACCTCGGGCTCAATGAGGTCAGAGGCTTCCACAAAAGCCTCTCCTGACGGCTCCTTCGTCGAAGCGATCGTCTCTAAAACTAAATTTTTCTTTCTCTCAAAAATTGCGGCAAAAAAACCATCCGTTCCATGAACATCAGGTCTCAAACTCAAATAAGGTCCCTCAATTTGGAGCGGTGTCCGAGCGGCCAAAATGGGCGCGGCATCAATCAACTCAAAATCAGGGTGATTGGCGAGGAATAATTCTGCTTGATCCTGATTTTCCTCTTTAAGAAGACTACATGTGGCATAAACAAGTCTGCCACCCGGAGCCACACAACGAGAAGCACTCGCCAATATGCGAGCCTGCAACGCGGTCAACTCCTGCAGACTTTGCACGGACTGACGCCACTTCAAATCTGGGTTGCGACGCAAGGTCCCTACACCGCTACAAGGGGCATCGACCAACACGCGCTGCGCTTTTCCCGCTAAGCGACGCACGCGTGTGTCATTTTCATGCTCAATCGCCACCGGTACGATATTGGACAAACCGCTTCGCGCAAAGCGTGGTTTAGCCTTGGCAAGACGCGTGGCGGATACATCAAAGGCATACAACCTGCCGGTAGAACGCATCAAGGCACCAAGCAATAATGTCTTACCTCCTGCACCGGCACAAAAATCAATGACCATTTCACCGCGCTTTGGACCGACAAGAAGGGCGAGCAACTGACTGCCTTCGTCTTGGACCTCGATCAACCCGTGCTCGAATTGATGCCATTTATTCATCGCGGGGCGCCCTTTTAATCGAATCCCCCAAGGTGAATAAGGCGTTGAGACTGGAGCGTGTCGCACACCGTTGCCCTTGATGAGATCCGCTAGCATTTCATCTCGGTCGGCCTTCATGGGATTCACACGAATATCGAGAGGCGCAGCAGTGTTCAAAGAAGCTGTCAAGGCTTCAAGCTCGGGCATGTGCTTCAAACGCTCAAACAACCAGTCAGGCAGGCTTGTGCGCACTTGTAATGACAAAGACTGTTCTTCAATTTGGCTGATCCTGTCGAGCCATGCCAACTCACCTGTATCAAGAACTGCCCGGACTTTTTCCTCACCCATCACGGAAATAGCACCTTGTATCGCTAAACGCCGCACCGCATTGCCTACGCCACTTTCGCCAAGTTGACGATAACGGCGCAAATGCCGCAAAACGTCATAGACAACCTCAGCAACCTCTGATCTGTCTCGTATCCCAAGCTTGGGATGAGCCCTGAACCAATGGGAGACGATGGAATCGGCCGCAAAGCGCCAAGTCAGTACCTCATCAAGGACCTGCCGTATCTGATCGAGCCGCACCGTCATCACCGGTTGACGGGGCTTGGGCACGTATGTCGATACCACTGGTTGTTTTTCAGCCCCTTCAGTCTGGTCAGGCTTTTGGCCCTCATACCCACGGTCTCCCTGTGGGCGCGCTCCGCGTGGCTGTGCATTCATCAGTCTTTCTGTCGCAGAGCCTGGTCTGACGATCCCGGAAGAGGCGCTCAGCGCGGCAGCGCGCGCCGCGTCTTTTTTATTGGTACGCCCTGCCCCCGCCGAGCCATGAGGCCGACGGGCTGGTTTGCTGGGATTGCTCATAAATGTTGGCCTGGAATAAAAAGTCGAGTGGTGACGCCGTCAACCTGAACGCGCTGATCGCTCGTTAGATGTACACGGCCCTGCGCAAGCCAACAAGCAACTTGCGGATAAATAATATGTTCCATACCCAGTACTCTAGCGGCTAAGGTCTCTGGGGTATCGTGATGATGGACTGCCACGACGCCCTGCGCAATGATCGGACCATGATCGAGAACGGGAGTGACGAAGTGTACGGTGCATCCATGGGATTGCACCCCCGTTGCCAAAGCCTGAGCGTGGGTATGAAGCCCTGGAAAGGACGGTAAAAGGGAAGGATGGATATTAATCAACCTACCCGCAAAGCGCTCGACAAACCCAGGCGTCAAGACGCGCATAAAACCAGCCAACAACACATAATCAGGAGAAAACTGATCGATGGTCTCTGCAAGCGCCGCATCAAACGAGTCTCTGGTGGGATACGCCGTATGCGCCAGCCCCGCTGTGTGAATGCCCTGTGCTGCCGCCCAGGCGAGCCCGGCAGTTTCAGCACGGCTGGCAATGACTGCAGCGATATCGGCGGCACATTCGCCAGATTGACAAGCCTGCACGATCGCTTGCATGTTTGAACCCTGTCCGGAAATCAATATCACAAAACGAGGGCGTAGTTTTTTGGGGTCGGGCATGGTATTCCAAGATAAGACTAGCGTGAAATTGTAAACTGTCACCCGTGAAAACCAATCTCAGCATTTTTCGTCAAGCCCCTGCGCCTGATCTGCGTCTGCCTTGCGCCCTGTCAATCGGTAACTTTGACGGGGTGCACCTTGGGCATCAGGCCATGATTGCCCGAGTCTGCGACGCCGCAGAGCGCCTCGAGCTTTCGCCTACGATCTTGACCTTTGCACCACATCCGCGCCAATATTTTGCCCGCTTGAATCGCCGACCTGAGCTCTCACCGCCTCAGATCACGGGGCTTCGCGACAAACTAACCGCCTTAGCCTGCGCTGGTATTCATCGTGTGTTTCTCGCTCGCTTTAATCGTGCCATGGCGGAAATGTCCGCCTCAGACTTCGTGACACAATGGCTTGCGGTTGAACTCAATGTCCGTTGGGTGCTCGTGGGTGAGGACTTCAGATTTGGCCGTCAACGCACCGGGGATGTTCATTTACTCAAAAAACTTGGTCAACAATGCGGCATCGACGTCCACACCTTAAGTGACATTACGGACGAGCAAGGACGCCGCATTTCGAGCTCTGA